>NZ_JSXC01000098.1 GCF_000803215.1 Pectobacterium fontis | reverse complement strand
GCCGTCGCTGGCGGTGACGCGGATGCTCAGGTTGCCGACATCACCGCTGCCCGGTGTGCCAGAGAAGGTGCCGGTGGCAGGGTTAAACGTCAGCCAGGCAGGCAACGCCGTGCCGTCAGCCTGTGTGGCGCTGAGCGTCAGGGGGTCGCCGACATCGGGATCGGTAAAGAGTCCTGACGGTAGCGTGAAGTTCAGGCTGCCGCCCTGTGACAGCGTCTGTGGCGGAACGGTGCCGGAGACCACGGGGGTGTCGTTGGCGTTGGTGACGCTCAGGGCAAAGGTGGTATTGACCGAGGCCGCGCTGTCGCTGGCGGTGACGCGGATGCTCAGGTTGCCGACATCACCGCTGCCCGGCGTGCCGGAGAAGGTGCCGGTGGCAGGGTTAAACGTCAGCCAGGCAGGCAGCGCCGTGCCGTCAGCCTGTGTGGCGCTGAGCGTCAGGGTGTCGCCGACATCAGGATCGGTAAAGAGTCCTGACGGTAGCGTGAAGTTCAGGCTGCCGCCCTGTGCCAGCGTCTGTGGCGGAACGGTGCCGGAGACCACGGGCGCATCGTTGATGTTGGTGACGCTCAGGGCAAAGATGGTATTGACCGAGGCCGCGCCGTCGCTGGCGGTGACGC
>NZ_JSXC01000097.1 GCF_000803215.1 Pectobacterium fontis | reverse complement strand
TTTGATGCCTGGCAGTTCCCTACTCTCACATGGGGAAGCCCCACACTACCATCGGCGCTACGGCGTTTCACTTCTGAGTTCGGCATGGGGTCAGGTGGGACCACCGCGCTATCGCCGCCAGGCAAATTCTGTTTCATTCCAGCCGTTGCTTCTCATGACCTTATTTCTTTGTCATTTCCACAACCACCAGAACCAATCCTCGAACAAGCTAAAATATTGTCTCTTGAGTCTCATCAACCAAAACACCTTCGGTGTTGTAAGGTTAAGCCTCTCGGGTCATTAGTACTGGTTAGCTCAACGTATCGCTACGCTTACACACCCAGCCTATCTACGTCGTCGTCTTCAACGGCCCTTCAGGGGTATCCAGTACCCAGGGAAGACTCATCTCGA
>NZ_JSXC01000096.1 GCF_000803215.1 Pectobacterium fontis | reverse complement strand
AATCATAACCACCCGCATAGCGGGTGGTTTGCTCTTGCCCTATAAGGGCTTGTTACCGACTGCGCCTAAATGACGCTGCTTTCTCTTCGTTCAAGCTAAGTGTCTTTGCTACTTTGGCCTACCCCTTGAAGGGGTCTGCATACTCTTTACTACTCAATTTGTCTGAGAGTAAATCTGACTTCTCTTGGTCTCTGATATATTTCTGGATTGTCGCTTCATTTAGCCCTACCGTACTTACATAGAACCCTTCGCTCCAGAATTTACGGTTGCCAAACTTATATTTTAGATTCGCATGTCTATCAAATATCATCAGCGAACTTTTGCCTTTCAGATACCCCATGAAACCTGAAACACTCAATTT
>NZ_JSXC01000095.1 GCF_000803215.1 Pectobacterium fontis | reverse complement strand
CGGGATAGTCCCTATGACCCGATAGGGGTGTTGGGTGGGGAGAGTAACTACGGGTATGTACATAACCCTGTCAGTTGGGTTGATCCGTGGGGACTAACACCTTGTAAAGGTTTACCATCAACCCGAACGTCAGGTGGAACAGGGGCTAAATATAGTAAAGCCGATGGTCAAGGTCTATATGTGTTACATGACGGAAAGAATATACTTTATGTAGGGAGAGGTGACGCACCATCTCGCCTTGGTATCCATGCTGAAACAGCAGGGAAATCCCATCTAAGACAAGATATTATATTTAACAATAATTTGACTAAGGCCGAAGCTAAATTCTTGGAGCAAAAAATCATGGATCTTAACGGTGGGCCGTTATCAGTAAATAAGTCAACATCTTTGCTAAATGAGATAAGGTCTTACAGTCCTAACAATCCTAATGCGCCAATATATGATGTTGCCGGACATAACACAGACTGGGGAAGTAAGATACTTGATGATGCGCTTTCTGTTCTAAAAGGTAAGGGACTATGGCCATAAAGATTAAATACAGTTCTGGTGATATATTTTTGCTTCCATTGGACAATAATAATTACGCTATTTGTCAGATAGTTTGGGCTCCCAAGGGAGACTATAAGAAAGTATTTTCTTTCTGTGTTCTTGAAAAAGGCACTGGAAAATCAATTGAAATCCCTGAAGGCGGCATTCCAATTTTATTGGATGACAATGGTAATAAAATAAAAGTTATTTTTTCCAGCGTTAAGAAAATCGTCAATGGCGAGTGGGAAATTATAGGAAATAGAAGTTTATCACCAGATAGTTTAGAACTAATGCTATTTAATTTAGCAGGCGATCTTCATGAGGGAGATAAAGTTATACGAAAGCTTTCTATAAATGAGTACAGCCAATATCCATCTATGTCTGTTTTTGGCTTTGAGCTTATCCAAAATATTTTACTGAATAGCTAATACAAAGCCGGAAGCGATCCCAACGATCCTTCCGGCTATTTTTTACCTGCTGTTTATTCCGTGTAGTGTCAGAGATTAATCTCCGTCTCAAT
>NZ_JSXC01000094.1 GCF_000803215.1 Pectobacterium fontis | reverse complement strand
GTTTAACACCGCCTTAACCCGAACACCCCGACGCGCACTTTTAGCCCCGGACACGCTACCGCCATGCTGTGACTTCCCTGTCTGCCTAAGCCACATCATAGCAGCGGCGCAAGCCGCTGCCATTAGTCGTTTGCTGTTGAACCGGGTTTTATCGCGGCGCGAGCCGTTCCGCAGCTTGCTGTGGGACGGTGAAGCGTCTGCCGGGTGCGGGCTGGCGAAGCCCGCAAGACAACGCCTTAGCGGGGAGGCCCCCGGCGGGGGCCGCACGGGGCGGAGATGGCGAGCACGGGAACGAGCAAGGAGC
>NZ_JSXC01000093.1 GCF_000803215.1 Pectobacterium fontis | reverse complement strand
CGGGATAGTCCCTATGACCCTATAGGGCTGGCGGGCGGTGATAATAACTACGCTTACGCGCCGAATCCGATCACATGGATCGATCCGCTTGGATTGACTCCCTGTAAAGGTTTACCGTCAACCCGAACGTCAGGTGGAACTGGAAAAAATTATGATCCAGTAAATGGTCAGGGCTTATACGTATTACATGATGGTAAGAATATTTTATATGTTGGTCGAGGTGATGCAGCATCTCGCTTAAATATACATGCAAATACGTCGGGTAAGTCTCATTTGGATCAATTAACTATATTTGATAATAACTTGACCAAAGCTGAAGCTAAATTTTTGGAGCAAAGAATCATGGATCTTCATGGTGGTGCTAAGTCTACAGATCCTCTGACCAATCTGTTGAATAAAATTAGATCTTACAGTCCAAACAATCCTAATTCGGGTACATATGATATTGCCGGGCATAGTAGTGATTGGGGAGGTAAGGTATTGAATGATGCACTTTCTATTTTGAAGGGTAATGGCCTATGAAGGTGAAATATAAAGACGGTGATATTTTTATCATTCCCTTAAGTAATGGCAAGTATGCCATATGTCAGATTGTTTTTTCATCAAAAGGGAAATTTAAGCAGATAATAGCATTTTGTGTTCTTTTTATACAAGATGATGAGAGTTTTAATAATGATGCTCTTCTAAATCCTATGTCTGTTGATAAATTCGGTAAAGTAACAAAAATTATATTTACAGGTAATCAGAAGATTAGTAATGGCCTATGGAAGATTATTGGACATACAGATTTAAGTGAAGAAAAAAAACAATTGAGAATATTCAATTACGCAGGTGGCCTTTATAACGGTGAAGAGGAAATAAGACGTATTCCTATTGCTGAATATCCTAACTATACAACAATGGCTGTGTCTGGTTTTGAGCTAGTAGATAATATATTAACTAGTCTTTAAATAAAGCCGGAAGCGATCCCGACGATCCTTCCGGCTTTATTTTACCTGCTGTTTAGTACAACGCTCAGAGATTAATCTCCGTCTCAATCACTATCCTTCCCCGCTCCACCGCCACCGTAATCGGCATCCCGGTCATGAAGCCCGACTCTTCCAGCCAGCGGCCTTCAAGGTTAATCGCCGACGGTGGGTTGGGCTTGCCGTTTTGCGGGGCGTATCCCACGGTGTAGTAACATTCTGTTTTAGTTGCTGTATTTACCGTGTTGCGTGACGTAGAATGTGCCTTAGCCATGATTAACTACCTCATTTAGTTGCTTGTGGTGAGCGGCGTTAACGGGCTGCAACCCGTTATCGTCGCGCTAGTTATCGTTTACTGGTGATGTTGTAGTGGCATAGTAAATT
>NZ_JSXC01000092.1 GCF_000803215.1 Pectobacterium fontis | reverse complement strand
AAAAGCAGGTTCGCCGTCTGGAGGAACAAAATACGATATTAAAAAAGGCTACCGCGCTCTTAATGTCCGACTCGCTGAACAGTTCACGCTAGTTGCCACATTAAGCGACAGTCACACGGTTGTCAGTCTTTGTACCGCTTTTGGCATACACCGCAGCAGTTATCGGTACTGGGTGAAACGACGCGATACGATTAATCCGGAGCAGGTCAGGCTGCACAGCGAAATACGTCGGGTCTGGAACCTGAGTCGGGGCTCGGCGGGAGCACGTACTCTGGCTGATATATTGACCTGCAACGGCTTCCCGATGAGCCGTTATCGTGCAGGGCGTATGATGAAAGAGCTGAATCTGAGCAGTGGCCAGCCTGGAAAACATCAATACAAAAATGCCCATCAGGCGCATACGTGTTTGCCGAATCGGCTTGAACGCCAGTTCGCCGTACCGGAACCAGACAGGGTATGGTGCGGAGATATTACATATATCTGGGCGGGAAACCACTGGTGCTATCTGGCGGTCGTCATGGATCTTTTTGCCCGCAGAGTGATCGGCTGGAGCCTGTCAGAGCAGGCCGATACGGCATTGATAAGTCGAGCCTTGAGGATGGCCTACGAGAGCAGGGGTAAACCGCGGGATGTGATGTTCCATAGCGATCAAGGAAGCCAATATACGGGGTTGAAATATCAACAACGTCTCTGGCGTTACAGGATGAAACAAAGCGTCAGTCGGCGGGGAAACTGCTGGGATAACAGTCCAATGGAGCGCTTCTTCCGTAGCCTGAAAACAGAATGGGTGCCTGCAAAGGGTTATCAGGGCAAAGA
>NZ_JSXC01000091.1 GCF_000803215.1 Pectobacterium fontis | reverse complement strand
CATGAGAAAGATACAAGCGCGCCTTGTCGGGCGTGTGGTGAAATCACAGATTTGCTCGGTAGTTAACACGCACGAAATTTTCGCACTACCACACAGGATGCAGTGAACATTTTATAGCGGATGCTATCCGCAATAGAAAAAGGCTTTCCGAAGAAAGCCTTTGGGAAAATGCCCGGCAGGAATGATGAGCCAGCCGGGCTGAGGGTTAGTGCACTATTACCACCAGGCTTCAGCCTGAATACCGACGTTCACTGCATTGCTGCGAGCGTCGTTAAAGCGGTTTCTATTTTCATTTCCACCGTCCAGATAAGAAACGAAGAAGCGCAGTTCCGGGCGGGTCATCATCGGAATATCGGCGCTGAAGGCGTGGGCTAGCGTATATTTCTGACCGGTGTATTTATTTTCCGTACCGCTCATCCAGCTCTCTTTTTTCTGGTAAGCGCCGGCTTCCAGATAGGTTTTCTGATTTTTCGTCCACGCATATTGACCGCGACCTACCGCAGAAAGTAATTCGGTACTGTCGTGCGAGAGGCTGATTTCATCCGCTTTACCGTAGGTCAGGACATGGCTAAGCGTAATGTTATCAGTGATTGGCAGGTCACCAGCCTGAATGACGCGGTAGCCTTTGGCGTTGGGATTGACGCTCCAGACGTCATACCAGCCGCCGCCCTGATCGACCATATTGTGGGCCAGCCCTTTGTCGGCGTATTGCAGCACCAGTTTCTGGCTGGATTTGAGGCCAGAGAAGTATTGGCTGATTTCGCCAGTCAGCATCATTGAATCTTTAGGATCGAACTTCTGGCCTTCCGCCAGGAAGATGTTCTTCTGTGTGTCTGCTTCATTTGGCATTGCATAGGAGATACCAAATTCTGTCCATGCGCCGTCCCACGGCTTCCAGCCTGCATAGCGCGCATCCAGATAGTTAATGTTCAGATCGTTATAGGTATCTTGTCTGGAAGAACATTCCTGACTGTTCAAGCTGCTGCTACAGTCGACATTCATGTTTTCGGCATCGGCACGGATCCAGGCAAATGAGAACGCGCCTTCACCCGCCTTGATGTTTTCGATCCCGGCACCGGCACCAGAGATATTCCAGTATTTGGTATCGATGATGTGCAAATCATGGCGCTGGTAGTAGCGCTTACCCGCCCAGACGGTGGCATCTGACAGGCCGGGAATAAACCCTTTGGCTTTTAGGTTAAATTGTTGCAGACCAAAGGTGGCATCATTGTTTGCTGTGCTTTCATCGCCATTGGAACTGTCTGACCACATGGAAATCATGCTATCTACGTAAAACGTTTTCCCATCTTCGTTATACAGTTGTTGACCCAGTTCGATTTCACCATAGGTGTCACTTTCATTACCTAACCTTCCGACATAGTTTTTATCGGCTGTTTGTTGTTTTCCGTGGTTTGAAACACCCACGCCAGAACGGAAATATCCTGAAAAATCAACAGAATAAGAAGGGGTTGCCAGCATTGCCAAACTCAGCGCAATAGATGTCGTCAGCAGTTTTCTTTTCATAATATACCTTTCGCTTATTCGGGTAAGAGTGTGGATGTTCCAAATAACATGAGGTGAACGGAGGTAAAGCGCTTCCACTCATGGCGAAGGATTATGGGGGAATAAAATGACGCGTGACATGATTGTTCTCACAAAATACAAAAGAGTTACACCAAAATTTACACTGAGTTAACGATGTTACAGACCGGTTTTTGATTGTTTATCAGTAATTATATGATGCTATTCACTGTATAACGCGTGTGTAACTGGTTACACATATTGCCCGCGCATCTCAAATGCAGCAGAAAATTTTTTATATCAGGAACAAAAACGTTGCATAAAAAGTGTGATTCGCTGCGGAGCAGGAAATATTTTTGGAATAGAGGGGCTGCATGCCTGCTAAAGAGAGAAGGAAAACAGGGAACATGCAAACGGACAGCTTGCCTGAGATGGGCGGGCAAGCTGTGTTAAGGAAACGTCGTTATTTCTTACGGGCGGGAGGGCTGACGGAATGGCGGCGTACCAGCGTCGGGCTAAACATATTCGTGGTTTCGCTGAGCTGTTTACCGTGGGATAACGCGATGGCTAATTCGGCTGCCTGAATAGCCATCGCGGAAACCGGGTAGTGGACGGTTGTCAGGCGAGGGCGAAGGTAACGGGCGATCAAGACATCATCAAACCCCACCACGGACATATCTTGCGGTACGTTGATGCTGTTATCGCTCAGAACGGAAAGGGCGCCGGCGGCCATGGAATCGTTGTAGCACACCACGGCCGTCATATTGCCGCCGCGGCTCAGGAGTTCCATCATGGCAGACTCGCCCCCCACTTCATCGGGTGATGCACGGGCAATGAGACGTTCATCCCGTGGGATGCCGTGCTCTTGCAGCGCATCCATATAGCCTTGCAGGCGGTCAGTGGAGTCGGAAATCTGGTGGTTAGAACAGAGAAAGCCGATCTTCTGGTGGCCTTCCTGAATTAAATGACGCGTGGCCAACCAGGAACCATAGCGGTCATCGAGCGCAACGCAGCGGTTTTCATAACCCGGTAAGGTACGGTTGATGAGCACCATATCAGGAATGTAGCTCATCAAATCGGCCAGATCCTCATCGGAGAGCATTTTGGCATGCACGATCAGCCCTGCGCAACGGTGGCGAATCAGTTGCTCAATGGCTTTTTTTTCCTGTTCGGCATTGTGATAGCCGTTACCAATCAACAGGAAGTTGCCGGTAGCTTGCGCAATTTGCTCGACAGATTTCACCATCGTCCCAAAAAAGGGATCGGAGACATCCGCGACCACCAACCCCATCGTCTCTGCACTTTGATGCGCGAGCGCTCTGGCATTGGCGTTCGGATGATATTGCAGTTCCGCCATGGCCTTGTGTACGGCTTCCCTGGAGGCGGTACTGGCTTTGGGCGAATTATTGATTACGCGCGAAACCGTAGCGACTGATACACCTGATAGACGAGCGACATCCTTTATTGTGGCCATTGGCATTCCTGAACGGTCAAATGTGTTATCCCTGCCATATTTCAGGTTGCACGTACTTAAGCTTCCCAGCAAACCGAATTATTGAGGGTAGTAGGGCGAATCATCGCCTTACTCACAAGTTAAAAGAAAAAATCGATGACTTATATTTATAAATGTACAGGGTTTTGGGGAATGTTACCTACCCGACCACCTTACCTTTTTGATCCAGACCGTACTTCTGTGATCGCTATCAACAATCATTGGCTATTTCTCTCTTCCAAAATACCACTCTGAGGTTTAAATTTAGGGTAATCGATTACACTCATGTGATAGTTAAACGATAGCACCCTATCTGTGTTCAGCATTATTACAGCTATTTTATCCATAACATAGGGTGAAACTGATTACATGAAGAGGTTTTTCTGGCTGGGTTTATAGCGCGGTCAGATGCCTTTTCCAGACCGCTGACGGGCTGTTAGCACCAGACAATTGGCTGCGGATGGTGCCCGCTGCTGTACCGAATTCGTGTTTTGTATTGAGGAATAGCTTATGCAGTTTGAGCCAACTGAACACCCACACCGCCGGTTTAATCCGCTGAAAGGCGAGTGGATTCTGGTTTCTCCGCACCGCGCCAAGCGCCCTTGGCAGGGCCAGCAGGATGAGCCGGATCGCACTACGCCGCCGTCTTACGATCCCACTTGCTATCTGTGTGCGGGCAATAAGCGCATTACGGGCGATATCAACCCGCCTTATCAGGGCACCTTTGTGTTTACGAATGATTTTTCGGCATTGATGGAAGACACACCGGATGTCCCGTCGGATGATGACGAACTGTTTCGCGTACAGCAAGCCCGTGGCGTGAGCCGCGTGATCTGTTTTTCTCCCGATCACAGTAAAAGCCTGCCGCAACTTTCGCTGCCAGCGCTGAAAACGGTGATCGATACGTGGAGCGATCAAACTGAGGAACTGGGCAAGCGCTATCCGTGGGTGCAGGTGTTTGAGAATAAAGGCGCAATGATGGGGTGCTCCAATCCCCATCCGCACGGTCAGGTTTGGGCTAACGATTTTCTGCCCAACGAGGTGCTACGTGAAGACGAGCAGCAGCGAGGCTACTTCTCCCGTCACGGTTCGCCGTTACTGCTGGACTATGCTCAGCGTGAGTTGGCTGATGGTGCGCGCATTGTGCTGGAAACGGATCACTGGCTGGCGGTCGTCCCTTATTGGGCGTCGTGGCCGTTCGAAACACTGGTGTTGCCTAAGTTTGCCGTACAGCGATTGCCGCAGTTGAATGAGGTTCAGCGTGATGATCTGGCGCTGCTTCTGAAAAAGCTGACCAGCCGTTACGACAACCTGTTCCAGTGTTCATTTCCTTATTCGATGGGGTGGCATGGCGCGCCGTTTAAGGGCGGAGACACAGCGCACTGGCAACTGCATGCCCATTTTTATCCTCCGTTATTACGTTCCGCCAGCGTGCGCAAATTTATGGTCGGCTATGAAATGCTGGCCGAAGCACAGCGCGATCTGACGGCAGAGCAGGCTGCTGAACGTTTACGCAGCGTGAGTGATATCCATTTCCGTGAGCAAATTTGAGGTCATTTTATGAGCCGTATTGATTCTCTACGTCAGTTAACCGAGTCTATTTTTGTCCGATTATTTGGCTATGTGCCACATGCCGCTATTCAGGCACCCGGACGGGTCAACCTGATTGGTGAGCACACCGACTATAACGATGGCTTTGTCTTGCCGTGTGCTATCGATTACCAGACGGTTGTCAGCGCAGCGGTGCGTCAGGATGGCATTGTGCGAGTGGTCGCCGTGGACTTTGACAATCAGCAGGATGAATTCGATCTCGCTCAAGAGATTGTGCCCCACCCGGAATATACCTGGGCGAACTATATCCGCGGAACGGTGAAGTTTTTGCTGGCGCGTGGCCTGCCACTTAGCGGCATGGATATGGTGGTTTCCGGCAATGTGCCTTCTGGCGCAGGGTTAAGTTCATCGGCCTCGCTGGAAGTCGCGATCGGGCAAACGTTTAAAGAAATGAATCATCTGGATATTAGCCAGTTGGATGTGGCACTGAATGGTCAGCAGGCGGAGAACCATTTTGTCGGCTGTAGCTGCGGTATTATGGATCAGTTTATTTCCGCGCAGGGGCGGGCGGGTGAGGCAATGTTGATCGATTGCCGTTCTCTGGAAGGGCGAGCTGTGCGTATGCTCGACGGCGTTGACGTCCTGATCGTGAATTCCAATGTGCGCCGTGGACTGGTGGACAGCGAATACAACACGCGCCGTCAGCAGTGTGAAGCTGCCGCGCGTCACTTCAACGTTAACGCGCTGCGCGATGTTTCACTGTCGCAGTTTGAAGCGGGAATCGAAGGGCTGGATCCGGTGGCGGTTCGCCGTGCGCGACACGTTATTACCGAGAATCGCCGCACGCTGGAAGCGGCTGATGCGTTGGCGCGTCAGGATGCGCACCGTTTGTTTACACTGATGGCGGAATCACATGTCTCCATGCGCGATGATTTTGAGATTACCGTGCCGCCGATCGATACGCTGGTGGCGCTGATTCAGGATTATGTCGGTGAGCGGGGCGGTGTGCGTATGACCGGTGGCGGGTTCGGTGGTTGCATTGTCGCCCTGATTCCCTCGGCGCTGACCGATGAGGTTAAACAGGTGGTCGAGCGTGAATATCCGGCACGCACCGGGCTTCAGCCGTCAATCTATCTGTGTCAGGCATCCGATGGAGCAGGGCGGTTGAATTAATATTTTTGTGGAATAATGAGTGAAATGGGCTTTGTTCAAAGTAATGCCGATCGTTTAAAGATCGAGATGCCATGGGCGACCACGGTGCGAGGTATCCCTGCGGGAACCTCATCACCGTGTTTCCCCTA
>NZ_JSXC01000090.1 GCF_000803215.1 Pectobacterium fontis | reverse complement strand
GCCAGATTCTGACGCGACAGGATTAACGACGTCGGGCCGTCCTGACGCTCAATCGCGTATTTCCACGCCACCGCCGTTTCCACCTGGTCTGCCGGACGCCAGTTGCTCATGTTCGGCGTCACACGCAGGCTCGCCAGTTGTTCAACCGGCTGGTGCGTCGGGCCGTCTTCGCCCAGACCGATGGAGTCGTGGGTGTAGACGTAGATGCTGCGGATTTTCATCAGCGCCGCCATGCGCACGGCGTTACGCGCGTATTCCACAAACATCAGGAAGGTCGCGGTGTACGGCACAAAGCCACCGTGCAGCGCAATCCCGTTGGCAATCGCCGTCATGCCGAATTCACGCACGCCGTAGTGGATATAGTTGCCCGCGTGGTCTTTATCCAGCGAGACCGAGCCGGACCAGATGGTCAGGTTGCTCGGCGCCAGGTCGGCAGAGCCGCCGAGGAATTCCGGCAGCAGTTTGCCATAGGCTTCCAGCGCGTTTTGCGAGGCTTTGCGGCTGGCGATTTTCGCCGGATTGGCCTGCAAGTCGTCGATAAATTTCTGGGCATCGGCCTGCCAGTTGGCGGGCAGTTCACCGGCGGTGCGGCGGGTGAACTCGGCAGCCAGTTCCGGGTACGCGCTGGCGTAGGCGGCAAACGCCTCGTTCCAGGCCGCTTCCTTACGCTGACCGGCCGGTTTGGCATCCCACGCGGCATAAATGTCGGCCGGAATATCAAACGGCGCATGCGTCCAGCCCAGTTGTTCGCGGGACGCGGCGACTTCTGCCTCGCCCAGCGGCGCACCGTGCGAATCGTGCGTACCGGCCTTGTTCGGTGAACCGAAACCAATCACGGTTTTGCACATCAGCAGCGACGGTTTATCAGTGACAAGCTGCGCTTCGCCGAGGGCGCGTTTGATGGCATCCGCATCGTGACCGTCCACGCCGCGTACCACATGCCAGCCGTAGGCTTCAAAACGGGCGGCGGTATCGTCGGTAAACCAGCCTTCAACGTGGCCGTCGATGGAAATGCCGTTGTCATCATAAAACGCGGTCAGCTTGCCGAGCTTCATGGTGCCCGCCAGCGAGCAGACTTCGTGGGAAATCCCTTCCATCATGCAGCCGTCGCCAAGGAAGGCGTAGGTGTGATGGTCAACAATCTCGTGACCCGGACGGTTGAACTGCGCCGCCAGCGTGCGCTCGGCAATCGCCATCCCGACAGCGTTGGCGATACCCTGCCCCAGCGGGCCAGTGGTGGTTTCCACGCCGGCGGTGTAGCCGTATTCAGGGTGCCCAGGGGTTTTCGAGTGCAACTGGCGGAAGTTTTTCAGTTCTTCAATCGGCAGGTCGTAGCCGGAGAGATGCAGCAGGCTGTAAATGAGCATGGACGCGTGGCCGTTGGACAGCACGAAGCGGTCGCGGTTGGCCCAGTGAGGGTTAGCCGGATTGTGGTTCAGGTAATCGCGCCACAACACTTCGGCGATATCGGCCATGCCCATCGGTGCGCCGGGGTGACCGGATTTGGCTTTCTGCACCCCATCCATGCTCAGCGCGCGGATAGCATTGGCAAGTTCTTTACGAGAGGACATGCTTGACTCCA
>NZ_JSXC01000089.1 GCF_000803215.1 Pectobacterium fontis | reverse complement strand
GCCGGAAGATGAGCTGAAGCCTGATACCAGTGACCGTCGACCTACTCGTCAGCAGAAAAGCCGTAACTTTGCAGTACCGAATATCGCGCTTTCCAGACAGCACCTGATGATTGGCATTGGGATCGTCGTTCTGGTATTGCTGATCGTTGCTATCGGTTCTGCTTTGCAGGCACCTTCTCAGCCACAACCGTCACAAACGCAGAATCAAGCGAGCGGCGAGAGAAATATTGATCTCTCATCGTCCTCTATGACCCAGAGTGCGCAGCCTTCCTCACAGGGAGAAAGCCCTGCGGCAGTTTCCGGTGATGCCAGCCAGGGCCAAACATCGGCGCAGGTGTCTTCTCAGGCACCCTTGTCGCCCCAAACCTTAAGCGCTCCACCGATTTCCGGCACGCCGACGGATGCGCAGGTGCAACCGCCAGTGGCGGG
>NZ_JSXC01000009.1 GCF_000803215.1 Pectobacterium fontis | reverse complement strand
CGATAGCCGACGCGGGTAAAGCGTTCGGCCTGAGCGATTTTAAAAACGGTGGTATCTGGCGTAGAATGCGCGTCAGCCATAGTAACTACTCCTATAGTTGCTTGTGGTGAGCAATGTGTACGGGTGCCAGCCCGTATGCATTGCGCTACTTTAATTTAGATGACCATCGTTCCGCCTCGTACTTGATAATCATCCCTTCCAAGAGTTGCTTGATAACCTTCTGCTGCTCCGGCTCCATGTGGCTGATAGCCTGAAACTGCAAGGCAAGGTCAGCATCGGGCTTCAGTTCATCCCCTTCAAAAACCAGATAATCTGTTGTAACCCGCAAGACCTGAGACAGCTTTTTAAGTGCGTCAAAAGAGGGTAAAGCGTTACCGCCTTCGTAGCGCTTTATCTGCGTGACATGAATCCCTGTCGCGTCAGCCAGCGCCTGTTGTGATAAGCCTTTTTGTTTACGCAGAGACGCGATACGAACACCGACAGTCATAGCATCAGACCATGTTAAAAAGTGGTTCGTCATTCTATCCCCCTGTAACTATCCCTCTTGACATTGGTATGCTATAAGATACTAAAATAAAGCTCAATAGAATCTTGACGCATTTTTGTAAGGAACCCGATATGGCACGCATCCCCAAATCCGAGTTGCAGCACCTGAAAGCCGCCGTGTCACTGGTTGAGGTGGTGCGTGCGCAGGGGCGTAAGGTGGTGAAGCGCGGTAAAGACTTCGTGGTGCTGTGTCCGTTCCATCAGGAGAAAACCCCGTCGTGTGTTATCTCGCCGGAGAAGAACCTGTATCACTGCTTCGGCTGCGATGCAGGCGGCTCGGTGCTGGACTGGGTGATGAAGACGGAGAATCTCAGCTTGCCGCATGCGGTCGATAAGCTGCGGGGTGAACTGGGCAGTGTGCCCGCCGCTGAGCCGTTGCCACCCGTTAGCGATATCGCTAATGAACAGGAGCGGCAAGCGTTACTGCATCGCGTTACCGAGTTCTATCACCACACGCTGCTGAACGCGCCGGAGGCCATCGCCTATCTGGAAAAGCGTCGCCTGAATCATCCTGAGTTAGTCGCGCAGTTCCGCTTGGGGTTCGCCAACCGGACGCTGGGCTACCGTCTGCCATCGAGCAAACTGAAAGACGGGGCAACGGTTCGCAGCCAGTTGCAGGCCATCGGGGTGATGCGCTCATCCGGCCATGAACATCTGGCGGGTTCATTAGTCGTTCCGGTTATCGACCTTAACGGTCAGGTGCGGGAGCTTTATGGCCGCAAGGTGGGCGACCGTCTGCGAGCAGGCACGCCCAATCATCTGTATCTGCCGGGACCTCACGGCGGGGTGTGGAACGAGCAGGCACTGGTTGCGAGTAAGTCGGTAATCCTGTGTGAATCGCTTATCGATGCGATGTCGTTCTGGGTGGCAGGCTACCGTAACGTGACGGCGGCGTATGGGGTGAACGGGTTCACGGATGAGATGCGCAAAGCCTTTATCCGGCACGGCGTAAAACAGGTGCTGATCGCGTTCGATAACGATGCGGCAGGGGATGACGGCGCGGTGAAACTGGCCTCGTCTCTGGTTGCTGATGGCATCACGCCGTTCCGTGTGGTGTTCCCGGCGGGCATGGATGCGAACGGTTATCTGTGCAGTGTGGCTGAACCGGAAGCGGCGTTCGGGTTACTGGTTGACGGGGCGTTGCCGATGGGGGAAGCCGTCAGTGCAGAGCCTGAAAACGACGCTGAGCCACCGCCTGAATCCTCACCTCAACCTGCCTCTTCCTTAGCTGTCGGGGTTGTGGTTGAAGCCCTGCCGAACGGTGAAGTTGACATCGCGCTGTCCGGCCAGCAGTGGCGCATCCGGGGCATGGCGTCGGTGAAAGCGGGTAGCGGGGTGATGAAGGTGAACGCGCAGGTGCTGGACACGGAAAGCGGCGTGGTGTTCGCGGACAGCGTGGACATGATGAGTGCGCGGAGCCGGGCAGGGTATGCGCGATTAGCGGCCAGTGAGTTAGGGCTGGCAGAGAGCGGCATCAAACAGCGCTTAGGGCGGGTGTTGCTGGCACTGGAAACGCATCTGAGCCAGCCGGAAACGAACGGTGAGAGTGTTCCTGAACTGGATGATGCCGCCAAAACGGAGGCGCTGGCGTTGCTGCGTGACCCGAACTTGATTAGCCGACTGACGGATGACCTTGCGGCGTGCGGCGTGGTGGGGGAGTCGGTTAACTTAGTGGCGGGTTATCTGGCGGCGGTGTCGCGCAAGCTGGACAGGCCGTTAGCGGTGTTAATCCAGAGCAGTTCGGCGGCGGGCAAATCCTCGTTGATGGATGCAGTGCTGAACCTTATCCCGCCGGAAGAGCGCTTACAGTACAGCGCGATGACAGGCCAGAGCCTGTTCTATCTGGGTGAAACCAATCTCCAGCATAAAATCCTCGCCATCGCGGAAGAAGAAGGCGTGCGGCAGGCAGCGTATGCGCTGAAGCTGTTGCAGTCGGATGGTGAGTTAACGATAGCCAGCACAGGCAAAGATGATGCGACAGGAAACCTCGTCACCAAGCAGTACACGGTGAAAGGTCCGGTGATGCTGATGTTAACGACCACGGCCATCGACGTAGATGAAGAGCTGCTTAATCGTTGCCTTGTCCTCACCGTCAATGAATCCCGCGAACAGACGGAAGCAATCCACGCCTTGCAGCGGCATAAACAGACGCTGGAAGGGTTACTGATGGAGAACGAGAAAGGCTATCTCACCGAACTGCACCAGAATGCGCAGCGGTTACTGAAACCACTAAAAGTGGTGAATCCGTTCGCCAGCCAGCTCACGTTCCTGAGCGACAAAACCCG
>NZ_JSXC01000088.1 GCF_000803215.1 Pectobacterium fontis | reverse complement strand
ACATAATGTGGCATTACGCGCAAGTTGCTGGACGCATCCAACGCGTAACACACATTATGTCGGCGCCGTCTAGCGCAAGGGCGCGCTGCGGGCTGCTTCAACAACGTTGTGCGGCTGGCCGCCGGGGTTCGGCTCTTGGGCGCGGTGTGGCGCACAGCTCGCCTGCTCGCTCTGCTACGAACCTCAGCGTGCTTCCCTGGCTCTGACGGTGTGGCCGCCTTCCCTGGCGGCGCAGGCTCCGGCGTCAGCCATCAGCAAACATCAACGTCAACAGAAAAGGGGTTGTCGGCCTGCGGCCTCCGCTTAACGGCTTCACCTCGCCCCCGCCCCAACCCTGCTGCACTGGCTGCGCCCGGCTCGCAGTCGCCCGCTCCTTGCTCGTTCCCGTGCTCGCCATCTCCGCCCCGTGCGGCCCCCGCCGGGGGCCTCCCCGCTTAACGTCTTGTCTTGCGGGCCTCGCCAGCCCGCACCCGGCAGACGCTTCACCGTCCCACAGGCAAGCTGCGGAACGGCTCGCGCCGCGATAAAACCCGGTTCATTCACACAACGACTAATGGCAGCGGCTGTCGCCGCTGCTATGATGTGGCACAGGCAGACAGGGAAGTCACAGCATGGCGGTAGCGTGTCCGGGGCTAAAAGTGCGCGTCGGGGTGTTCGGGTTAAGGTGTTGTTAACTAGGCCGAAAACGCTGTCTAAAAAGCACGTTGCTTCAATGGGTTAAGTGCGTTAAAAAGTACGACCGTGTCA
>NZ_JSXC01000087.1 GCF_000803215.1 Pectobacterium fontis | reverse complement strand
AACCGCCGATCGCTTCCGCTTTGATGACATCGACCTGTTGCAACTGTCATCACGCGAGCGGCGTAAGCTGGTCGGACATAACGTCTCCATGATTTTCCAGGAACCACAATCCTGTCTCGATCCGTCCGAGAGCATTGGTCGGCAGTTGGTTCAGGCGATCCCCGGCTGGACGTACAAAGGCCGCTGGTGGCAGCGCATTAACTGGCGTAAACGTCGCGCGATCGAACTGCTACACCGCGTCGGAATTAAAGATCATAAAGACATCATGGGCAGCTACCCCTATGAGCTGAGCGACGGCGAGTGCCAAAAGGTAATGATTGCGATCGCGCTGGCAAACCAGCCGCGTCTGCTGATTGCCGATGAGCC
>NZ_JSXC01000086.1 GCF_000803215.1 Pectobacterium fontis | reverse complement strand
TTTTTGGCTTTAGCCAGTTCAAGGCGCGTTAGCGTCTTGAACATACAACCACCTGCTTTGCGGGTGGTATCAAAGGGTTATACCAAGAAAAACACCTTTCCGTTACGATACAGATGTTCAAGCTAATAATCGTAACTAAAATCAGGAAAGGTGTTTATGGGCATTAAAGCACAAAGCTCAGCGCATACAAAATGGCTGTGCAAATACCATATCGTCTTTTCGCCGAAGTACAGACGGAAAGTGATTTTTAATAGTATACGTTCAAGTGTGGGTGAGATATTACGAGACCTTTGTAAGTATAAAGGAGTCGAAATAATAGAAGGGCATCTGATGCCGGATCATGTTCATATGCTAGTCAGTATCCCCCCGAAA
>NZ_JSXC01000085.1 GCF_000803215.1 Pectobacterium fontis | reverse complement strand
TTATGGCTTTAGCCAGTTCAAGGCGCGTTAGCGTCTTGAACATACAACCACCTGCTTTGCGGGTGGTATCAAAGGGTTATACCAAGAAAAACACCTTTCCGTTACGATATAGATGTTCAAGCTAATAATCGTAACTAAAATCAGGAAAGGTGTTTATGGGCATTAAAGCACAAAGCTCAGCGCATACAAAATGGCTGTGCAAATACCATATCGTCTTTTCGCCGAAGTACAGACGGAAAGTGATTTTTAATAGTATACGTTCAAGTGTGGGTGAGATATTACGAGACCTTTGTAAGTATAAAGGAGTCGAAATAATAGAAGGGCATCTGATGCCGGATCATGTTCATATGCTAGTCAGTATC
>NZ_JSXC01000084.1 GCF_000803215.1 Pectobacterium fontis | reverse complement strand
CACACTCTGTAGCACCGTCAGAATGGGGATCGTCAGCAATGCCGCAAACCCGCCGAAGCAAAGCATGGAACTACGCCGCCCAATTTTATCCGACAGCGCACCAAAGAACGGTTGCAGCAGCATAAAGATAAACAGCGCAAGGGTCATTATTCCGCTAGCCGTTTTCGCATGCATTCCCGCCGTATTCACCAAATATTTTTGCATATAAGTCGTGAATGTATAAAAAGCTAAAGAGCCCCCAGCGGTAAAACCCAGTACGGTAATAAAGGCACGGCGATGTTTCCACAAACCTGCGAGTGAGCCCGCATCTTTATGTCCACGCGTCGTTTTATCAGACGTTTCATTTAGAGAACGGCGTAAATAAAGCGCAACAATCGCCAGAATAGCACCAAGAGCAAATGGAATACGCCATCCCCATGCCCGCAAATCTTCATCACTCAGAATTTGCTGCAAGATTACAACAACTAACAACGCCAGCAGTTGACCACCAATCAACGTGACATACTGGAAAGAAGCATAAAATCCCTTCTTACCTTCAACAGCCACTTCACTCATATAGGTCGCGCTGGTGCCGTATTCCCCACCGACAGAAAGCCCCTGAAATAAACGGGCTAATAGCAGCAAAAAGGGAGCCCAAGTACCGATGGTTTCATATCCTGGCAGACAGGCAATCACCAGAGATCCGAAACACATCATGCAAACCGAAATTAGCATTGAATTTTTACGACCATGCTTGTCAGCAATATAACCGAAAAGCCAACCGCCTATCGGTCTCATTAAAAAGCCTGCTGCAAAAACCCCTGCGGTTTGTAGTAATTGAGTGGTGGTATTTCCCGACGGGAAAAAGATATGGGCGAAATAGATTGAGCAAAAGGAATAAACATAAAAATCAAACCACTCAACCAAATTACCTGATGAAGCGCCAACTATAGCCTGGATACGTTGACGTGTATCTTTCGCATTTTCCGTTAGATCAGCCATCCTATTTTATTCTCCTGTTTTTATGGGCATAGAACGATTCCGACTATAGTAAATCAGTACTTAAGCCCAGAGGCAAAAAATTCCTGATTGTAATAATTTATTAATATAGCAACACAATCAGCGACTCTGGTTATCTTTATTATGAAACCGGAGTGAATAAAGAGGTACAAACAAGACGTTATTATGAGGCGGATTAATAAGAAGAGAAGCGGCGTTTATTTGATTTGGGTAAAAGGAAGCATCTAGTATCCCAAAATAGAAATAAACAAAAGGCCATCCGATTAAGGATGGCCTTTTGTTTTAATTGAAACCTGGCAGTTCCCTACTCTCACATGGGGAAGCCCCACACTACCATCGGCGCTACGGCGTTTCACTTCTGAGTTCGGCATGGGGTCAGGTGGGACCACCGCGCTATCGCCGCCAGGTAAATTCTTTTTAAACCGAACATTAACCCAAATCACTGGTGCTGATACCCAGAGTCGAACTGGGGACCTCACCCTTACCAAGGGTGCGCTCTACCAACTGAGCCATATCAGCGCACCTGTATAATTGATGCCCGGCAGTTCCCTACTCTCACA
>NZ_JSXC01000083.1 GCF_000803215.1 Pectobacterium fontis | reverse complement strand
GGCGGATTTGTCCTACTCCAGATAGCACTCACCGACAAACAACACGTAAAACAAAAAGCCCAGTCTTCCGACTGAGCTTCTTGTTTTATTTGATGCCTGGCAGTTCCCTACTCTCACATGGGGAAGCCCCACACTACCATCGGCGCTACGGCGTTTCACTTCTGAGTTCGGCATGGGGTCAGGTGGGACCACCGCGCTATCGCCGCCAGGCAAATTCTGTTTCATTCCAGCCGTTGCTTCTCATGACCTTATTTCTTTGTCATTTCCACAACCACCAGAACCAATCTTCGAACAAGCTAAAATATTGTCTCTTGAGTCTCATCAACCAAAACACCTTCGGTGTTGTAAGGTTAAGCCTCTCGGGTCATTAGTACTGGTTAGCTCAACGTATCGCTACGCTTACACACCCAGCCTATCTACGTCGTCGTCTTCAACGGCCCTTCAGGGACATCTAGTGTCCAGGGAAGACTCATCTCGA
>NZ_JSXC01000082.1 GCF_000803215.1 Pectobacterium fontis | reverse complement strand
CACGGGAACGAGCAAGGAGCCTGCGACTGCGAGCCGGGCGCAGCCAGTGCAGCGGGGTTGGGGCGGGGGCGAGGTGAAGCCGTTAAGCGCCGTGACGAAGGAGCGGCTTCTGCTTTGGGGTTGATGTTGGCCGAGTGTTGACGCCGGAGCCTGCGCCGCCAGGGAAGGCGGCCACACCGTTGAAGCCAGGGAAGGAACGCAGAGGCCGACAGCAGAGCGAGCCTGCGAGCTGTGCGCCACACAGCGCCCAAGAGCTGAACCCCGGCGGCCAGCCGCTCACCGTTGTTGAAGCAGTCCGCAGCGCGCCCATCACCCAACCGGCGCCGACATAATGTGTGTTACGCGTTGGATGCGTCCAGCATCTTTCGCGTAATGCCACATTATGTTGAATGACGTTCGGCCAGCAACGTGACTGGCAGAGAGTGATGAAGGTGGGCGCTGGCCGGGCGGCATTTACCGCCGGAGCGCCTTAGCTGAACAAGGCAGTAAGCCCGCAGGGACGAGGGCTTTCTGCCCTGCACCGTCCTGCGGCTTTGAAGGGAGTGAGCTACTTTTTCGGGCTATCCGGCGACACGGTAGCGTCCGGTTTGCCTTTCTTCCGGCGTCGGGGCTTCGGCTTGCGCTCTGCTGGGTGCGTATTCTCATGCACCTGTTTCAGATGACCGATAGCCACACGGGTATATATCTGTGTAGTTTCCAGCTTCTCATGACCCAAGATAGCCTGGATGTGTCGCGTATCTGCCCCGCGCTCCAGCATCTGCGTCGCCATCGAGTGCCGGAACAGGTGACACGCGCCCGCTTTCTTCAGGTGTGCATCATCCCGTATCGCCCGGCCTGCCAGTATCGTCAGCGTTGACCGCGCCAGCCGTTTCCCCCATATCGTCACGAACAGATAACCGCTGTCATGTTTTGTCGTCAGCCTCGGCCGTACCGCGTCCAGATAGCGCTGTACCCAGACCAGCGCACGCATTCCCACTGGCACAACCCTGTCCTTGTTCCCCTTACCTTGCCTGACGACAAGCACGCCGCGCCCCACGTCCACATCGGCCAGCATCAGCCCGGACAGCTCTGACCGCCGTAGCCCCGTACTCCACAGCATTTCCAGCACGGCACGGTTACGCAG
>NZ_JSXC01000081.1 GCF_000803215.1 Pectobacterium fontis | reverse complement strand
CACCATCGATTCCAGAGACGTCACAACGTCTTCCAGAGCTATTGTGGATTTCAACGTGCCCAGTCGATTTTCTACACGCCGTTTATCATTAAGCAGGCTATCCCTGTGCTGCAATAATGCCCTGAGCTTCCTTATTTCTTGCGACGGCGGAGCCCAACTATCCGGTTGTTTTAAACAGCCATAGCTTGCCAGCACATAAGCATCAACGCTGTCTGTTTTGGTCAATATCCCCATTCCTTTGGCAAATTCACGCACTCGATGAGGATTGGCCACCGATACAAGAATACCGGCCACATGGAGACCATAAGCGAGGTGTTCGTGATAAACCCCTGTGGCTTCCATGATGATATGAGCCTGACTCGGGTCACATTTTTGCAGGATTAACCATTGAGCCAAAGCTTGTGCTGAGTTGGGGTCATTGGGTAACACTTTCGTCTTCCGTTTACCTTTAATGCCATCAACCAATAAGCACACATCGATAAAACGTTTACTGATATCAATGCCGACGTAATACATAATGTCCCCCTTTCACTGAAGCCGTCACGCCCGTTCCGCTTGTACATTCAGAGTCAGTGCTCTAGGTAACCGTTCAATGTTAATGCTGGCGTGAAAGGTGAAACAGAGGGCTTAAACTCAATCGCAAGGTTGATAGCCTTAGCGCGCCTTTGAAGCTCACTCTGTTTCATGTAGTGATAGCTAATCACTACATGAGAAAGATACAAG
>NZ_JSXC01000080.1 GCF_000803215.1 Pectobacterium fontis | reverse complement strand
CGAAAGACAGGGGCTTTTTGCTGTGTGTGGCGTTGGAAAAGCGGTAAACGGCGGTCTGCTAATCACTGTGTTTGTGAAGCCATTGGCGAATAAACGTGGCTACCTGCTCAGGCTGATTAATATCAAGTACGGGAAGTTGGGTGTTTATCTCTGAGTCTGCTGCAATTGCGATAACATATTCATCGATCAGATCGCTTAATTCTCTGCCCAACGATTGGCGGAATAAGGCTATTTTAGCGATTTTCTCGTGTTTAAAACCCTCAACCAACACGAGGTCGAGGGAGGATGCATCCATTTTCCCTAGCAAATTGTAAATATCAGGTTCTTCCTGTTCAGGTGTCTCTGTCATCAATGCCCACCTTTGGCTGCTGGCGACAATGGTTTGTGCCGCGCCCGCTTTACGCAACTCATAGCTATCTTTTCCCGGTGTATCAACATCCATTTTATGATGCGTATGTTTAATTAATCCGACTCTAACACCATGATTAATCAGCAAAGGGATAACATGTTTGAGTAATGTCGTTTTACCTGTACCACTGTAGGCGGCAATAGCGAGTAGGGGCAGACGATTAACGCACATTGTGTGAAGCCTCCCAATTGGATAAATCATCAGGTGAGTTCAGATTGTGAAAGGCTTCTGCTTGGTCGCTAAATGAAACCGTTTTTGCTCCAATCTGTTCCATAAAGAGCATCAACTTACGGTTTCCAAGGTGCAGATAAATCTCCAGTGGCTCGATAAGGTTTTTATTGATTAAAACTAATGTGGGATGTGGACGTTCTCCGTCTGTGGCATAGACCGCATTTGCTTCCCCACATGCATGCCATAAGCGCTGTACCAGATCGAGGGGAAGAGAAGGGACATCGCAAGGGACGAATACCACCCACTTGGACATAGCGGCATGTAATCCACTTAGAATGCCTGCCAGAGGGCCTGGAAAGTTTGTGTCAAGATCACTAATGATTCTACATCCACTTTGTGCATATACATCCTGATTGCGGTTAGCGCTGATGATGACTTCATCGACCTGTGTTCTCAGCCGAGATAAGACATGCAGATATAGCGGTACACGGTTTAGTGCTATTAGACCTTTATCGTGTCCACCCATACGCGTTGCACGTCCACCTGCGAGAATAACGCCTGTAATCATTTCATTTCCCAATTATCTATGCCCGCTTTTTCTGAACCGAAAGCTGATGAGGGGTAAGCCCTGCGTTATTCTCTGAAAACTTTCGCAGAAGACCAAGTTCTTTCCTCATGTGCGCAAGACTGTTACTTTTATCACTATATGCTCAATATCATTCAAACGACTTTTCATATGTTGAAATTTATTGAGTACAAATCGTTTTTAAGGAGAAAAAAATGAAATGTCATCGTGTTAACGAGCTGATTGAACTATTGCACCCAGCCTGGCAAAAAGAGCCGGATTTGAATCTGGTGCAATTTTTACAAAACCTTGCACAGGAGGCAGGGTTCCAGGGGCAGTTAAATGAACTGACTGATGATATCCTTATTTACCATCTAAAAATGCGCGATGCAGAGAAAGAACAAGTTATTCCCGGTTTGAAGAAAGACTATGAAGAAGATTTTAAGACCGCCTTGCTGCGTGCTCGAGGAGTCATTAAAGACTAGTGGAAAGGTTCATGATGCTAACGATTGTGCGCGTATATCTTAGTTCGCTTCTGACCCATTGTGGCTGCGATGAATAGTTCGGTATTTAATTTCCAGACGCTATTTCCTGACTTGATCATGGATGCGTTGCTGGATGTTGGCTTGCGTGTTGATTCCGGCTTGACGGCATTAAATAGCTATGAAAATCGGGTTTATCAGTTTGCGGATGAAAATCGTAAACGATTTGTCGTGAAATTTTATCGCCCGGAACGGTGGAGTGCGGCTCAGATTCACGAAGAGCATATTTTTGCCCAACAATTGGCTGACGATGAAGTTCCGATTGTCGCGCCCATTTTGCTGAATGGGCAGACTTTGAATGTTTATGAAGGATTTCATTTCGCTGTATTCCCCAGTGTAGGTGGCCGGCAGTATGAAATGGACAATGAAGATCAGCTTGAGTGGGTTGGGCGTTTTCTTGGTCGGATTCACCAGACGGGGCAGAAATCGTTATTTACCGAGCGGTCGACGATTGGGATAAACGAGTATTTGCACGAACCTTATCTGCTGTTGGAGACGTGTTCTCTAATACCGAAAACACATCGACATGATTTTTTACAGGCAACCCGTCAACTGATTGATACAGTTGAAACTTATTGGCATAGCGATTGGCAACCATTGCGTTTGCATGGGGATTGTCATCCAGGAAATATTTTGTGGCGTGATGGCCCGCTGTTTGTTGATTTGGATGATGCCCGCAATGGCCCGGCAATTCAGGATTTATGGATGCTGCTGCATGGTGACCGTCGTGAACAACGTATTCAACTGGATATCTTGTTAGAAGCCTATAGTGAATTTGCAGATTTTCAGGAAAAAGAGCTGTCATTAATTGAACCTCTTAGAGCGATGCGACAGGTTTATTATCTGGCTTGGGTTGCTCGTCGTTGGGAAGATCCTGCTTTTCCGAAAAGTTTTCCCTGGATGACGGATGCAGATTTCTGGTTGAAGCAAACGGCAATATTTATTGGGCAAACTCAGCTGTTGCAGGAACCTCCTCTACAGCTAATGCCAATGTACTGAAATTAAATGGAGAGAGTGGAATTTATGAAAAAGTTATGGCTTGCGCTGATCGGCGTTGTTCTGGCATTTAGTGCGTCTGCCGCAGAGTTTTCTGAGGGTAAGCAATATGTAGAATTAGATAAACCGGCGACACAGGAACCTCAGGTTCTTGAATTTTTCTCCTTCTATTGCCCGCATTGTTATCAATTTGAACAGGTTTACCACGTTCCTGATGCAGTAAAAAAAGCGCTGCCAGAGGGAACGAAGATGACACGTTATCATGTGAACTTTCTGGGAGCATTGGGTACAAACCTGACGCAAGCTTGGGCTGTGGCTATGGCGCTGGGCGTAGAAGATAAAATTACTCCGCTGATGTTTGATGCTGTTCAAAAAACACAGACCGTACAAAAGCCGGAAGATATTCGCGCAGTCTTTGTAAAGGCTGGTGTGAGTGCGGAAGAGTTTGATGGTGCACTGAATAGCTTCGTTGTGAAATCTCTGGTTGCTCAGCAGGAAAAAGCGGCCGCAGATTTACAATTACGCGGCGTTCCGGCGATGTTCGTTAACGGTAAATATATGATCAAGAGTGATGGTCTTGATACCAGTTCAATGGATGGCTATGTAAAACAGTACGCTGACGTAGTGAAGTTCCTCGTTACTAAAAAATAATCACTTAATCAGTCATGTGGGTAAAACCACATGACTTTATACCTTCTTGCCGTGCATCTTCTTATCTTTTATATCTTATCGACTTCCAATCCCTATTTATCTTTTTGTTTATATCCACAAATTGAATGACGGTTTCTCATACAGTAAAATCAATCATTTATATTATAACTGCATGAAATTAAAGTGGATAAAATTAATTGATGAAATGAAAGAGGAAAACAATAATTAGCTTAATAAAAATATGCACAAAGTTATCCACAGGGAGATCTTGCGAGGATCCATGCAAAATTAGCCAATATCTTGCGTTAAGGATCGTCTCTTACCCTGACCTATGGCATGCTTAGTGCCATGACAGACTCACAACGATCACGGCAGGTTATGGCTCAGATTGCAGAAAACCCTTTAATACTGGTAGACGGTTCATCCTATTTGTATCGTGCTTATCACGCTTTTCCACCGCTAACAAACAGTGCGGGAGAAGCCACCGGTGCAATGTATGGCGTACTGAATATGCTACGCAGTTTGTTGCAGCAATATCAGCCCAGCCATGTTGCCGTTGTTTTTGATGCGAAAGGGAAAACGTTCCGCGACGAGCTGTTCGAAAACTATAAGGCTCACCGCCCGCCGATGCCGGAGGATCTGCGTGAACAGATAGAACCTCTGCATAATATGGTGAAAGCGATGGGGCTACCGCTTTTGGCGGTTTCCGGTGTTGAAGCAGACGATGTGATCGGCACGCTCGCGGTGCAGGCGGAAAAAGCGGGTAGATCGGTGCTGATTAGCACCGGCGATAAAGATATGGCGCAGTTGGTGACACCAAATGTGACGCTCATTAATACCATGAATAACACCATTCTTGGTCCACAGGAAGTGTGTGATAAATATGGTATTCCTCCTGATCTGATTATCGATTTTCTCGCGCTGATGGGGGATTCATCGGACAATATTCCCGGCGTACCAGGCGTAGGAGAAAAAACGGCGCAGGCGTTACTGCAAGGGCTAGGCGGGCTGGATTCGTTATACGCCAATCTTGATAAAATTGCGGCGCTTTCTTTCCGTGGCGCAAAAACCATGGCACCGAAGCTGGAACAACATAAAGAAGTGGCCTACCTCTCTTATCAGCTTGCCACCATTAAAACGGATGTTGAGCTGGAGCTTAGCAGCGATCAGCTTACTGTTAATGAGCTGGATGTGGATGAACTGCATCGTCTCTTTTCCCGTTATGAATTTAAACGCTGGTTATCAGATGTTGAATCAGGCACCTGGATGCAGGGTAAAAAAAGTAGCCAGCCTGCGCCCACGGTGAGTAAGGCGGTGGTTGAACAGGTTGCCGAAGAGGATCACGCCCCCACGCTTTCTACTGATGGCTATGTCACGATCCTTGATGAAGAAACACTGCTCGATTGGGTTGAACGTTTAAAACTGGCTAAGGTTTTCGCTTTTGATACGGAAACTGACGGGCTGGATACGCTCACCGCCAACCTGATTGGTTTATCATTTGCGATTAAGCCAGGTGAGGCGGCCTATTTGCCGTTGGCGCATGATTATCTCGATGCACCGGAACAGTTGGATCGCGCCAAGGTATTGGCGTTGTTCAAACCGCTGCTGGAAGACGAGAAGCGGCTCAAGATTGGTCAGAATCTCAAATTTGATAAAGGCGTGATGCAGCGGTACGACATCGATTTACGCGGCATCGCGTTTGATACCATGCTGGAATCTTACGTGCTCGACAGCGTGGCGGGCCGTCATGATATGGATAGTCTGGCAGAACGCTATCTGAACCACAAAACCATTACCTTTGAAGAGATCGCGGGTAAAGGAAAAAATCAGCTAACGTTTAACCAGATCGCACTGGAGCAAGCGGGGCCTTATGCGGCGGAGGATGCGGATGTCACGCTGCATCTGCACCAGAAGCTGTGGGGGAAACTTCAGCCGCATGCCGATCTGTGTCAGGTTTTCCAGACCATCGATATGCCGCTGGTGCCGGTATTATCCCGCATCGAGCGCACCGGCGTGCTAATCGATCCCGCAATTTTGGCAGAACATTCAAAAGAGCTGACGACCCGACTGGCTGAGCTGGAAACACAAGCCTACGAATTGGCGGGTGAAGAGTTCAATCTCTCATCAACCAAGCAACTTCAGGGCATTCTGTATGAAAAGCAGAAACTGCCGATTCTGAAGAAAACGCCAAAAGGTGCACCATCAACCAATGAGGAAGTGTTGGCAGAATTAGCGCTAGACTACCCTCTGCCGAAGCTGATTCTGGAATACCGTGGGTTGGCCAAACTGAAATCGACATACACCGATAAGCTACCGATGATGATCAATCCGGCGACGAAGCGGGTGCACACGTCCTATCATCAGGCGGTGACGGCGACCGGGCGCTTGTCTTCCAGCGATCCGAACCTGCAAAACATCCCGGTGCGTAATGACGAAGGACGCCGTATTCGTCAGGCCTTTATTGCGCCTAAGGGTTACAGCATTGTGGCGGCAGACTACTCGCAAATCGAGCTGCGTATTATGGCGCACCTGTCGGGCGATAAAGGATTGCTGAACGCGTTTGCGAACGGGGTGGATATCCATCGGGCAACGGCGTCAGAAGTGTTTGGTATCACGCTGGATAAGGTGACATCAGAACAGCGTCGTAGTGCGAAAGCGATAAACTTCGGTTTAATCTACGGCATGAGTGCGTTTGGCCTCTCGCGCCAGTTGAATATTCCTCGTAGCGAATCGCAGAAATACATGAATCTGTATTTTGAGCGTTACCCAGGCGTGCAGGATTACATGGAGCGCACGCGCCAGCAGGCCGCAGAGCATGGGTATGTGTCGACACTAGATGGTCGTCGCCTCTATCTGCCTGACATCCATTCGCGTAATGCGATGGCGCGTAAAGGCGCGGAGCGTGCGGCAATTAACGCCCCAATGCAGGGTACGGCTGCCGATATCATTAAGAAAGCGATGATCGCGATTGATGACTGGATACAGAAAGAAACGCCGCAGGTGAAGATGATCATGCAGGTTCACGATGAATTGGTTTTCGAGATTCATGATTCGGTTATTGAGGAATCCATCAATAAAATCAAAGTATTAATGGAAGGTTGTATGCAATTGAACGTCCCGTTGCAGGTAGACATCGGGACGGGCATGAACTGGGATGAAGCACATTGATGGCTAATTATTGTGCTATTTCTGTAATTAAATAACAATATTATGTGACCTGGTTTAACTTTGTGTAATCGATAACCATTTTCTATGAAAGTAAACAACAAAAAATCCTTTGTTCCTGTGAAAAAATAGGGTAGAGTTAAAGACGTAGGGTACAGAGGTAAGATGTTCTATCTTTCAGACCTTTTACTTCACGTAATCGGATTTGGCTGAATATTAGCCGCCCCGCTCAGTTTTGAGCGGGGCGTTTTTTATGGGGCTTATCCAAGCTTTTTACCCTCAAAATGCCAGTAACCGCGTGGCAGACACAACGTGTCAGCAGTATTTCGGGAGTGAAAAGAAAATCTTTGGTGGGCGAGCGTCGCGGAAAATAAGGGGCGTGGTGCGAGCAGATGTTCCGCACCACATGAAAGGGTTATTCAGCGTCTTGTTCTTCTTGTGCGTGTTCTAACGTGCTGAACCAGTTATCCAATTTCTGCCGGAGTTTATCGACGCCAAGTTTCTTCAGTGAAGAAAATGCCTCGACCTGAATATCACCCATAAATGGCAACACGGCTTCGCGAACCCTATTCAACTGTTCCTTACGGGCACCAGAAGCCAGCTTGTCGGCTTTGGTCAGCAGCACTAAGACTGGAAGCTCGACATCGACGGCCCATTGAATCATTTGCTGATCGAGATCTTTCAGCGGATGGCGGATATCCATCAGCACAACCAGACCTTTCAGGCTGTTACGCTTTTGCAGGTATTCACCGAGCGCACGTTGCCATTTAATCTTCATTTGCTCCGGCACTTCGGCATAGCCATAGCCGGGCAGGTCGACCAAACGCACGCCGTCTGCCACCTGGAACAGGTTAATCAACTGGGTACGCCCCGGTGTTTTACTGGTTCGAGCCAGGTTTTTCTGGTTGGTTAGCGTGTTCAGCGCGCTGGATTTTCCGGCGTTAGAGCGCCCAGCAAAAGCCACTTCAATACCGCTATCGGTTGCCAGGTGGCGAATATCCGGGGCGCTAATGATAAAACGCGTCATGTGGTAGTTATATTGCTGAGTCACGATGTTTATCTCTATCTGGATCTCTGTCTGGTTGGGGATTATACCTGTAACTGACAATAAAGGCGGCTTTATCTGTCTCGAAATGCAGCAGACTGATACGAAAAGAAAAGCTCAGTCGTCTGATGTGGGCGCTTTTTTATTCTCTGGCTTTCTGCTAGATTCCGCCGCACTTCCCTTATATCTGTGTACCTGAGAACAATATTATGAATCGACCTGTCCAAGGGGCTGCCAATACGGCAGGAAAGCCCAAAGTAAAAAGAAAGACCCGTGAAGAGCTGGAGCGTGAGGCGCGTGAGCGGAAGAAAGATAAAAAGCATCGTGGCCACGCGGCGGGCAGCCGGACTCAGGAAAAATCGTCCACCGATCCGCGTTCCGGGCAGCGTAAAGTCGCCGATCCGCGTATCGGCAGCAAAAAGCCTGTACAGCTTGGCGTAGCGGATAGCGCTATCGCTAAACCGAATGCTAAGCCGAAGCCTTCTGCGCCTGTGGAGAAAATCGTTGCTGCTAAGCCAACGCTGTCACCAGAAGAAGAGCTGGAGATGTTAGAGAACGATGCGCGTTTGGATGCCTTGTTGGATCGTCTGGATAGTGGCGAAACGCTGAGCGCCAAAGATCAATCATGGGTTGATGAAACGCTGGATCGTATCGACATCCTGATGGAAGAGCTTGGCATTGAGCTAGGTGATGATGAAGAAGAAGAGCCTCAGGAAGATATGTTGCAGCTCTTAAAACGTAATAACCCGAAAGACGCGTTCTAATCAATGAAATGGCTGTTTCTGTTTCTGATATTGCTGGTAGCGTTTTATCTGCTCTGTCTGTTCAGTAAACTGTGGCTCTTGTCGAAGCGTAAGCACCGATTGCATCGCGCCTTGTTTAACGGGCGAGTCTCAAGGATGAGACGAGTAACAAAACGCCGGGAGCGTTTTTGAGCGCCATTTTGGTGATCGAAAGGAGGGGAAGGATAACCCACCGAGTAAAAACTGGAAGGAGTGAGCGAGTATGTCGATACCGTCCGTTGATTGGGATCTGGCCCTGATTCAAAAATATAACTATTCCGGGCCGCGCTATACGTCTTATCCCACAGCGTTAGAATTCAGTGAAGCTTACAATGAGCCTGCGTTTCAGCAGGCTATCGCCCGTTATCCGCAGCGACCGCTGTCGCTGTATATCCACATCCCATTTTGCCATCGGCTATGCTATTTCTGCGGCTGTAATAAGCTGGTTACGCGTCAGCAGCATAAAGCGGATGAATACCTGGATGTGCTGGAGCAGGAAATTCGCCAGCGCGCGCCGTTATTCGCTGGACGAACGGTGACGCAACTGCATTGGGGCGGTGGTACGCCAACCTACCTGAATAAAGCACAGATCAGCCGGTTGATGTCGCTGTTGCGCGAGGCATTCTCTTTTTCCGCCCAGGCTGAACTGTCGCTGGAAGTCGATCCGCGAGAGATTGAACTGGATGTGCTCGATCACCTGCGTGCCGAGGGCTTTAATCGCCTCAGCATGGGGGTGCAGGATTTTAATAAAGACGTTCAGAAGCTGGTTAATCGTGAGCAGGATGAAGACGTTATCTTTGCTCTTATTGAGCGGGCAAAGGCGCTGGGCTTCACCTCAACTAATATTGATTTGATTTACGGCCTGCCGAAACAAACGCCGGAAAGTTTTGCCTTTACGCTACAGCGCGTTGCCGAATTAAGCCCGCACCGGCTTAGCGTCTTTAACTATGCGCATTTACCCAGCTTGTTTGCGGCGCAGCGTAAGATTAAAGAAGCGGATTTACCGAGCGCGGAGCAGAAGCTGGATATTCTGCAACAGACGATCGAGACGCTGACGCAATCGGGTTATCAGTTTATCGGCATGGATCACTTTGCTCGCCCGGACGACGAATTAGCGGTAGCGCAGCGAGAAGGGAAGCTGCATCGCAATTTCCAGGGCTATACGACGCAGGGCGATAGCGATCTGCTGGGTATGGGGGTTTCGGCGATTAGTATGATCGGTGATAGTTATGCCCAGAACCAGAAAGAGCTGAAGCAGTATTATGCGCAGGTTAAAGACACAGGAAATGCGCTATGGCGCGGGCTACAATTGACGCGTGACGACTGCCTTCGCCGCGATGTGATTAAGACGCTGATTTGTAATTTCCAGCTTAGCTATGCGCCCATTGAAGCGGAATATGCTATCGATTTTAAAACCTACTTTGAGCAGGATTTAGCACTGCTGGCTCCGCTGGTGGCCGATGGGCTGGTTGATAGTCAGGAAGATGGGCTGGTGGTAACGCCGAAAGGACGTTTGCTGATCCGCAATATCTGTATGTGCTTTGATGTCTATCTACGGAACAAGCTCAGAACACAGCAATTTTCCCGCGTGATTTAACCAAAAAAACAGCCAGTCAATGTTAAACATCGACTGGCTGTTCTCGTGTTTTATGGCTTTAGCCAG
>NZ_JSXC01000079.1 GCF_000803215.1 Pectobacterium fontis | reverse complement strand
GGCGTCGGCGCGATATGATGCGGCGGGTCGGGTGGTGGAGCGAGGCCATACGCAGTACCGGTATGACGACTGCGGGCGGCTGACGGTAAAACGGGAAACGCGACCGGGGTTCAGGCCAAAGGAAACGTATTTTGACTGGGACGTGCAGGACCGTCTGGTTCGGGTGAGCTTGCCGGACGGGGCGCGATGGCGGTATCGTTACGATGCATTTGGTCGCCGGGTGAGCAAGGTGCGCGAGGGACAGGTTCCCTCGGCGCAGGCGGTAGCGCGGGTGGCGTACCGGTGGGATGGTGACCAGCTTATTGGTCAGCAGCAATACACTGCCGATGGCAGTGCGGCAAGGGAAGTGCAATGGGTGTACGAGCCGGGGAGCTTCCGGCCGCTGGCACAGGTAGAGGCGCGGGGCGACAGCACGCAGTTGCACTACATTGTCACAGACCTGACGGGAACGGCGCGAGAGCTGTGCAGCGAGGAGGGCGAGGTTCGCTGGCGCGGTGAACAGGGGTTATGGGGCGCCCATCGCGAAGAGCGACGTCCCATCCCGCTGCGGCGCTATCTGGGCGATGCGGCAAACGAGGAAGTGTACTGCGAGCTGCGCTATCAGGGGCAGCTATTCGACGCGGAGACAGGATTATATTATAATCGGCATCGGTATTTTGACCCGGAAAGTGGGCAGTATTTGTCGCCGGACCCGATAGGGCTGGGCGGGGGGATAAGGCCGCAAGGGTATGTGCATAACCCATTGGAGTGGGTTGATCCGCTAGGGTTGACTAAATCTACTTGCCCTGGGAGCGATAAAGCATCTCCGGACGATAAGAGGTCTGGTGCTAAGCAGCCCTCATCACCTGGGTCTATGCAAAAACAAGTTGAAAGAGGACAAGCTCCTAGAGATGTTGAACGTGTTGATCGTGGGCATATTCCAGGACAAGAACCTCATGTGCATTATAAAGATGGTACTTCCTCCAATATGAGCGGTGGTGTTCATGATGCTCATAAAGGAATGCCAAACCCAAGTAAAAAAACTAGAGAATGGCTACTTAGCCATGGCTGGACACCGCCTAACTAAGGGAACTATATGAATATATACGGTTATGAATCCGATGATGGCGAATTACTCAGTTTAAAAGAGATAACGCTTCAATTGTCGGTTGATGAATTAACTGACGTGATAAAATTTATGGAAAATACTCTTTCATTAATGAAAAAGCATGAGAACTTTGGTCATGAGCACTTCAAGGACTATATAAGAAAGCCATGCTTAAATATGCCAGATCTTATTGTGTCAAAATAACATAGTCACTTAAATAAAATCCGGAAGCGATCTCCCGATCCTTCCGGTTTTTTATTTTTAGCGGCTTGTGTTTTACGCCAGCATATTCCCCACCTCTGCCCAAATCGTTACTTTACCGGGCAGCCCCTCAATCATTAACGGCTGGCCGAGTAACCCGCTCAGGGTGAGCCAGTCGCCTGCCAGTGTCAGTTCGCCGTTGTCACTCACCCAGTCAGCCCCTTCCGCTTCGTTGCCATCCAGTTCAGCCATCAGCGCCGCAATATCGGTGTTCTCATCCAGCCGTGTCAGCATCAGCCCGTTGCGGTAAAGCTGAATACGGAACAGGGTATGGGCGGTAAAACCCGCCTGTGCCAGTTCGTCGCCCGTTAACGTCAGCTCCGGCAGGCCGCCGTGCTGAAATGCATAATCAATACTCATCGCGCACTCTCCACGTTCAGGCCACCGGGAAAGCGGTTCAGCCAGTGGGTGACGGCATACTCATCAAACGGGGCGATGCTGAGGGCTTGCAGGTTGCCCCAGAGTTCGTGGATATCCTGCGTGGTAATCACAATGCAGCCGGGCATGATGCGTAGCTTCAGCGGTTGCCCGGTGGTAAATCCCGCGTCCTTCAGCCACTGCCCGGCGATGTTGATAGCGGGGGTGTCGTGGTTGCCCTTGACGGGGCGATAGCCGACGCGGGTAAA
>NZ_JSXC01000008.1 GCF_000803215.1 Pectobacterium fontis | reverse complement strand
TATTACGCCAGCATATTCCCCACCTCTGCCCGAATCGTTATCTTACCGGGCAGCACTTCAATCATTAACAACTGGTCGAGTAACCCGCTTTGGGTAAGCCAGTCGCCCGCCAGTGTCAGTTCGCCATTGTCACTGACCCAATCCGCGCCTTCCGTCTCGTTGCCGTCGAGTTCAGCCATCAGCGCGGCGATATCGGTATCCTCATCCAGTCGCGTCAGCATCAGCCCGTTGCGGTAAAGCTGGATACGGAACAGGGTATGGGCGGTAAAACCTGCCAGTGCCAGTTCGTCGCCCGTTAACGTCAGCTCCGGCAGTTCACCGTGGTGGAAAGCGGTCTTGATGCTCATCGTGCGCTCTCCACGTTTAACCCACCGGGAAAGCGGTTCAGCCACTGGGTTGCCGCACGTTCATCGAATGGGGCGATGCTGAGGGCTTGCAGGTTGCCCCAGAGTTCATGGATATCCTGCGTGGTGATGACAATGCAGCCGGGCATGATACGCAGCTTCAGCGCTTGCCCGGTGGTAAATCCCGCGTCCTTCAGCCACTGCCCGGCGATGTTGATGGCGGGGGTGTCGTGGTTGCCCTTGATGGGTCGATAGCCAACGCGGGTAAAGCGTTCGGCCTGAGTGATTTTAAAAACGGTGGTATCTGGCGTAGAATGCGCGTCAGCCATAGTAACTACTCCTATAGTTGCTTGTGGTTAGCGGCTCTGGTGTGTTGCAACCACGCCAGCGCCGCGTCAGTTCAGACTCAGCCTAACAAGCGCTTCGCCTGATGTTTTAAAATCATGGCATCCAGAATCGATGTGACCGACTTCTGTTCATCCTCATCCATCTGCTTAACGGCTTCAAACTTCAGCTTTAACTCATCCTGTGGTTCACGTTCGCCTTCCTCGAAAATCAGCCAGTCAGCCGACACGTTAAAGGTGACGGCAATACGCTTGAGAATGTCTAAAGAGGGCTGTGCCTCGCCAGACTCGTAGCGGCGAACCTGCGTCAAATGAATCCCTACCTTGTCAGCCATCTGCGGCTGGGTCAGTCCGTGCTGCTTGCGCAGTTGCAGAAAACGGGTTGAAAAGCTCATCCAGAACATCCCCTGATAATTACCGGTATCGCTCATTATCACTCCCTGTTCTGAATAGACTTGACTGAGTGCTCTTAATGGGTCATATAATAGTATCCAATAAGGGCATTGACAAGGTTTTATAAGGAACATTTTTATGGCACGCATCCCCGAATCCGAGTTGCAGCACCTGAAAGCCGCCGTGTCACTGGTTGAAGTGGTGCGTGGTCAGGGAAGAAAGGTGGTAAAGCGCGGCAAGGACTTCGTGGTGCTGTGTCCGTTCCATCAGGAGAAAACGCCGTCATGCGTTATCAGCCCGGAGAAGAACCTGTATCACTGCTTCGGCTGTGACGCAGGCGGCTCGGTGCTGGACTGGGTGATGAAAACGGAAGGGTTAAGCCTGCACCGGGCGGTTGACCGTCTGCGCGGTGAACTCGGTGCGGTGCCTGCTGTTGAGTCGTTGCCACCTGTTACCAATATCGCGGATGAGCAGGAAAGGCAGTCACTGCTGGGTCGCGTGGTTGAGTTCTACCACCATACGCTGCTGAACGCGCCGGAGGCTATCGCCTATCTGGAAAAGCGCCGCCTGAATCATCCTGAGTTAGTGGCTCAGTTCCGCTTAGGGTTCGCCAACCGGACGCTGGGCTACCGTCTGCCATCGAGCAAACTGAAAGACGGGGCAACCGTTCGCAGCCAGTTGCAGGCCATCGGGGTGCTGCGCTCATCCGGTCATGAACATCTGGCGGGGTCATTAGTCGTTCCGGTTATCGACCTTAACGGTCAGGTACGGGAGCTGTACGGGCGCAAAGTGGGTGACCGTCTTCGTGCCGGAACGCCCAATCATCTGTATCTGCCGGGACCCCACGGCGGGGTGTGGAACGAGCAGGCACTGGTGGCGAGTAAGTCCGTTATCTTATGTGAATCGTTACTCGATGCGATGAGCTTCTGGGTAGCGGGGTTCCGCAACGTGACGGCAGCGTATGGGGTGAACGGTGTTACCGATGAGATACGGCATGTCTTTATCCGCCACGGTGTGAAACAGGTGCTTATCGCGTTCGATAACGACGCGGCAGGAGATGAGGGCGCGGTGAAACTGGCGGAATCCTTAGCCGCTGACGGCATTGCGTCGTTCCGAGTGGTGTTCCCGTCTGGGATGGATGCGAACGGCTACTTATGCAGTGTGGCCGAACCGGAAGCGGCGTTCGGGTTACTGGTTGACGGGGCGTTACCGATGGTGGAAGTGGTCAGTGCCGAACCTGAAAATGCCTCTGTACCACAGCCTGAATCTTCATCTCAACCCGCCACCTCTTTAGCCGCCGGGGTTGTGGTTGAAACGCTGGCGAACGGTGAAGTGGAAATCGCGTTATCCGGTCAGCAATGGCGCATCCGGGGCATGGCGTCAGTGAAAGCGGGTAGCGGTGTGATGAAGGTGAACGCGCAGGTACTGGACACGGAAAGCGGCGTGGTGTTCGCCGACAGCGTGGACATGATGAGTGCGCGGAGCCGTGCGGGGTATGCGCGGCTGGCTGCATCAGAGTTAGGGTTAGCTGAAAGTGACATCAAACAGCGCTTAGGCCGTGTGCTGCTGGCACTGGAAGCGCATCTGAGCCAGCCGGAAACGAACGGTGACACCGCGCCGGAACTGGATGACGATGCCAAAGCGGAGGCACTGGCGTTACTGCGTGACCCGAATCTTATCGGCAGGCTGACGGATGACCTTGCGGCGTGTGGCGTGGTGGGGGAGTCCGTTAACTTAGTGGCGGGTTATCTGGCGGCGGTGTCGCGCAAACTGGACAGACCGTTAGCGGTGTTAATCCAGTCATCCAGTGCGGCAGGTAAATCCAGCCTGATGGACGCCGTTCTTAATCTTATCCCGCCGGAAGAACGCTTACAGTACAGCGCGATGACGGGGCAAAGCCTGTTCTATCTGGGTGAAAGCAATCTCCAGCATAAAATCCTCGCCATCGCGGAAGAGGAGGGGGTACGGCAGGCGGCGTATGCCCTTAAGTTGCTCCAGTCAGATGGTGAACTGACGATAGCCTCAACGGGTAAAGACGATGCGACGGGCAACCTCGTTACCAAACAGTACACGGTAAAAGGCCCCGTTATGTTGATGCTGACCACGACTGCCATCGACGTGGATGAAGAACTGCTGAACCGTTGCCTTGTGCTGACGGTGAACGAGAGCCGCGAACAGACCGAAGCGATCCACGCCTTGCAGCGCCACAAGCAGACGCTGGAAGGGCTGCTGATGGAGAACGAGAAAGGCTACCTGACGGAGTTACACCAGAATGCGCAGCGGTTACTCAGACCGTTAAAAGTGGTGAACCCGTTCGCCTCACAGCTTACGTTCCTGAGCGACAAGACGCGCACCCGGCGCGACCATATGAAGTACCTGACGCTGATACAAAGCATCGCGCTGCTGCACCAGTACCAGCGGGAAGTGAAGACGGTTGAACACCGTGGTCAGGTTATCGAGTATATCGAGGTGGAGCGGTCGGATATCGTGCTGGCCAACAAGCTGGCTCACGAGATATTAGGCCGCACACTGGACGAGATGCCGCCGCAGACGCGGAAGTTGTTGCTGTTGATACAGGGGATGGTGAACCAACTGGCTCACGCGCAGAACAAGAAACCGGGCGAGGTGCGCTTTACGCGGCGGGATATCCGCGAGGCGACCCAGTGGAGCGACAGCCAGCTTAAGCTTCACTGCCTGCGACTGGCGGAAATGGAGTATCTGTTGGTTCATGGTGGCAGTCGGGGACATCTGCTGCAATACGAGTTGTTGTGGGATGGCACGGTGCCGGAAGGGGCGCACCTGTGCGGGTTAATCGAGCCGGAAGTCAGTGAAAAAGACGAGTGCGACTCACGCAAGTCTGGGTCTGATGAAAGCAAGTCGGGGTCAAGTCTGCCTCAAGTCGGGGCTAAGTCTGGGTCGGCAAAACCGCGCAAAGCCGCAGCCGATAAGGGTTCACCTGTCGCAAGTCGGGTTAACGGCAAAAGCACTGTTCCGGTAAAGAAAAATAGCCGCATCACATCGTAGTTCCCTTCTTCTCACCACGCAGGACGCGCCGTCATGACCAGACCGAAAGCCCCGACACCCGAAGCCACTTACCTTAGCAGCCTGTCACAGACGCTGCGCCAGTACACCGCCGCTTACCTTGAACACCTTACTGCCACGAACCACAGCCCGCGCACGGTGGAAGGGTACGGTGAACGGCTGCGCCCGTTCGTGACGTGGTGCGAAGAGCGGGGGCTGACGCAGGCGGCACAGGTGAGTCTGTCGGTGCTGGAAGGGTATCAGCGCTATCTGAAAGGTTATCGCAAAGCCGACGGAAAACCGCTGGCACAGGGCGGCCAGCTTAACCGCCTGTCAGCGATACGCGGGCTGTTCCGGTGGCTGCTGCAACGTCACCATATCCTGTACAACCCGGCAGAGCAGATGACGCTGCCGAAAGAAGAGAAACGGCTTCCGTCGCAGATACTGAGCGTGGAGGAAACCGAGGCGGTGATGGACGCGCAGGACACCGACACGCTAACCGGGCTGCGTAACCGTGCGGTACTGGAAATGCTGTGGAGCACGGGACTACGGCGGTCAGAGTTGTCCGGGCTGATGCTGGCCGATGTGGACGTGGGGCGCGGGGTTCTGGTCGTCAGGCAAGGTAAGGGAAACAAGGACAGGGTGGTGCCGGTTGGTCTGCGTGCGCTGGTCTGGGTACAACGCTATCTGGACGCGGTACGGCCACGACTGACAACGAGGCATGACAGCGGTTATCTGTTCGTGACGATATGGGGAAAGAAACTGGCGCGGTCAACGCTGACGATACTGGCAGGGCGTGCAATACGGGATGATGCACATCTGAAAAAGGCCGGAGCGTGTCATGTGTTCCGGCACAGTATGGCGACACAGATGCTAGAGCGGGGGGCAGATACGCGACACATCCAGGCGATACTCGGCCATGAGAAGCTGGAAACCACACAGATATATACCCGTGTGGCTATCGGCCATCTGAAACAGGTGCATGAGAAGACGCACCCGGCAGAGCGGAAAAAGAAAGCGCGACGCCGGAAGAAACGTAAATCGGACGCAAAAGAAAAGTAGCTCTCTCCCTTCAATATCGCGGTACGGTGTCTGGCAAAAGGCGCGCCGTCCGTGGCGCACCTCTTGCCTTGGTCAGCTAAGGCGCTCCGGCGGTAAATGCCGCCCGGCCAGCGCCAACCCAAGCCGTCCTCTGTACTTAACGTTGCTGGCCAGTCGTCATTCAACATAATGTGG
>NZ_JSXC01000078.1 GCF_000803215.1 Pectobacterium fontis | reverse complement strand
TCAAGTCTGAGCTAATACACATTAAATTCGTATTTTTTAATACGATGCGATTCACGGAACGGTAGCCCATGCGCGGAAACTTGTGTCTCATCCCCAGCATCTGTTTTTACCCAGATAGTGTCATTGTTCGGGTTGTAGCTGATGACAGTGCCTGAGAGCGTTTCCTGAAACGTATACGCTCGACCGCAAAATTCAAATTTTTCAGTAGTGATTTGCTCTTCCCATTGCTGATGCACCCAGTCGTTGTAATCAGCTTCTTCTTTCCGGTTTTTCCTGTAAGCAAAAAAAGCCCAGATGAGCAGGGGAGCACTGACGGGTAGCCAAAGCCACCAAAGCTGAATTGCACCTGCCATAAAAAGCCAGTCGATAAACACAGGAAGCAATACGCCGATCCAGAAACGTCTCATGAATAAAAGGCTCATACAAATTCCTTAATAGCTGAGTGAAAGTCATATTCGATGTATGAAGAGGTCAGGAACTATGTATGAGACGAAATTTGTCATTGCTGAACCTATATCGTTAGTTGAATAAGTAAATAGACCAGTTAAATCAGTCTATTATGGGAAAAGGAACAGCTACATTTTGAACAGTTGTGATCAAACAAAGCAAATCGCTTATAACGATCGATGGTTTACTTGTGATAGTTAAAAACTATCATAAATTAAATATAGATCGGTATTAACGATCGTTAATCTTGTGTTTTTTGTATGAAGAAAGGCTTGCTGGAGGGCTTCTCAGCCCTACATTGGGAATGATGATGAGTGTGATTTTTGCGGAGTTTGGATGGTGGTTTTTGGTGTTGCCCTAATTTCTATCATCTTCATGCCCGTAATGGTGTTGTGTTTGTCTGGGCGTTTGAGTGTCGGTACTTTGAGTTTTTTCAACATGCCAATGATGATGCTGAGGTAGGGGATAGTTTCTAACCATCTGAAGCCGGTCTGAATCATAGAGAGGGGTTTTCTGTGGTGAGCTTCTTTTGCCGCTTCGGTTGCATGTGCTTCTTTACCATCTGCACCAGCTTCTTTTACTGCTTCGGTTGCATACACTTCTTCAGCATCAGCATCAGCATCAGCATCAGCATCAGCATCAGAGAGAAGCGCTTTGGAAGTGATAGCGTATTCGCCCTGAACAGCATCCTTATCGAAGATAATCGCTTCGATGGGAGTGTTAACGTCTGCTTTGAAGATTTCAGGGGTATCTATAGCATTGGTCATATCAAGAGCTTCTCTAACAGGTGCCTTACTGACTGAGGGAGTTTTCAGTCCAAACAGGAAAGCATTGTCGCGTTCCGGCTGGTAGTCGAGCCTGTTTTGTAAGGCAGACCAGGAATAGCCTTTGCCAAGCTGCGAAGCTTTGAAAGCAATCCCCTGATATTCGAATGAAAATCCATTCATCTTTCCGGTAGAAGCGATATTCGGGACTACCGTTATGTTTCGTGCCACAAGCTGTGTCACAAATTCAGTCGTTGATGGTTTACCGGCAAGCAATTCTTCCAGTGCTTTCTGAATGACCGATTTGGGCGATGGCTCTCCTTTATACTTCTCCATCATCGCTTCGTTACGCGACAGCTTTTTAGGCTTTGGTATTGCGACCATCGGTTTCTGGGGCGGAGATTTTCTGGATAGCGAAGGAGGGAAGGGTGAAGCTGGGGATGGTGATGCTAACAATTCTGGCCCTTTGGTTCTTAGTGAATAGTCGCGTTCAAGCTGCTGAATGATACGGGTGCTGATCAGGTTTTCATTTTTGCCCAAGTAAAGGCTTCCATTGGTGAGATCGATACGACTGGCAATAATGTGGATGTGTTGGCCTGCTTCATCATCATGTAGGACATAACATCTCAGATGCGTTTCAGAGAAGCCCATACGAGCCATGTAATCATCAGCAATCTCTGACCATTGAGCATCTGTCAGCGCTTCGCTTTTCGGTAACCGAAGTGAATTATGCCAAACGGATTTGACCACATCCGGGCGAAGCGTTTTGGTGGTATTGAATTCGGCGATCAGATCTCCGGCTATATCCCCCAGCATGTTCCCACCAATCACATAAGGTGTGCATTTATGGTGAGAGCCTGGCTTTAATGCGTAGAGAACAACACCAGAGAAGTTTTTACCTCGCCTGATTTTCTGCATTCCCTTCATGGGAAGCACTCCACATATTATCGGTGATCAGATTTGTGCGAAGCTCTGCGATCTGACGCTTCACGGCAAAGAGTTCAGTTTGTGAGAGAGAACTATCATTGCTCTTGCTATCCAGATGAGCGACAAGCCTGTTTAACTTCTGCGAAATCTCACCAAGGGTTTTCCATGCTTCAAGATTAATCGGGGGAATAACGGGGGGAAGGTTATGCAGAAACGCCATACGCAGCCATTCACCTTTGCGATGAATACCACGCCTTTCATTCAGAAGCGACAACTCTTCATTATTTAATCTGACACTGACGCAATTGCTGCGAAGGATATTATTAAAAGTATTACCTGCCATATGAACTCCTTTTCATATAATTAAATAAAAGCATATTCCTTATGCTTAGACTTACTTATATGACAGAAGCTAACAATGTCAATGCATGGTGTTGATTTTGCTTTTAATTTTTTTCAACCAAAGGGCGAAAAACAAGGGAGAACTCGGAGAAGCCAGCGTAGCGCTTCGGAGAGTTAGCCCTTGCTTAAATAATATTAGATAGTTGATGTAATGTATAAATTTGTGCAGGAGAGTCATCTGAGGGATTGTAAATAAATCTTGTTTTATTTAATTCATTTTCTTCTGTTTTGTTTTTTAGGTAAGATAGCAGGTTAATAATTATTGTTCTTTCTTCTTTGGGGTTGTAGTGTAAAGTTATTTTTTTCGATAAATTAAATTTAATTGAATTTCTTTCTAATAATCTTAACGCTTCTTCACTTTTTTCATAAAGTTGAAATATATTAGCGCTCCCAGAAAAATTACATAACTTGTCAGTAAAAATTTCTGGATGTTGATGGAATGGGGGATATGAGGTAAAATTATTTGTATTAGTCGCGACCAGA
>NZ_JSXC01000077.1 GCF_000803215.1 Pectobacterium fontis | reverse complement strand
TCTGGTCGCGACTAATACATATGATGAAGCAGGGAATGTTGCCACATTACGAACAACAGATCTTTCTCTTGATGGGTATATTTCTCTTGATACGATGCCTTTAGCAAAGATTGATGAAAATAAATTCGAAAGTCACTTCCTTCAGGCGGGAGATTTAGTAATAAGTCGTTCTGGTAGGATAGGAACTACCGCTTTATTCACTGGCTATCATAAACCTGTCCTTCCTGGTGCATTTCTTATACGCTTCCGGCTTGACCTAAGTAAAGCTAGCCCATTATTTTTTCGCTTCTATTTCAATTCAACTGAAGGTCAACAGCGGCTGCTATCGGTTGCTCAAGGAGCCGCTCAGCAAAATATCAATATTACTAATGTCAGAAAACTTAAAGTCCCATTACCACCATTAGTTGCACAGAATAAAATAACAAAATTCTTATCCTGTTACGATAATATGATTGAAACAAATCGCCGTCGTATTTGCTTATTGGAGGAGTCAATACATCTGCTTTATGATGAGTGGTTTGTAAAATTAAGATTTCCTAATGCTAAACTTTGTCCCATCATAGATGGAGTTCCGCTTGGTTGGTCAAGGGGAAAAATTACCGACTTGATAGAGTTCAATCCAAAAACTAGCTATGAAAAAAATGTTCTATATCCATTCGTGCCAATGCAAGCTCTTTCTGAAACCTCAATGGTTATTCATACGGTGGAAGAGCGTATAGTTTCTGGTGGTGCAAAGTTTCAAAATAAAGACACCTTATTTGCACGTATTACACCATGCCTTGAAAATGGTAAAACAGGATTTGTTCAGTTCCTTGACGAAGAAAGACCTGTTGCAAGTGGTTCAACTGAATTCATAGTAATGAGAAGTAAGATTGTTAGTCCGTATTGGGTGTACTGTTTAGCTCGTGATGAAAAGTTCCGGGAGTATGCAATTAGTAGCATGGTTGGTTCAGATGGCCGGCAGAGAGTTAATATCAAGTGCTTTGATACTTATCTGGTGTTGCAGCCTTCCCATAATGTACTCGGAGCATTTAACGCAATTGTTGCGCCAATGTTTGATAAAATTCAAGTGCTTGCAGATATGAATCAACGACTTCATGAGGCATATAATACATTCCTTCCAAAACTAATGTCCGGTGAAATTCAGGTCCAAAAATAATAAGGGATTCATATGGCCAGCGCTTACTCAGAAGACAATAACATTCAAGAACCCGCTGCAAGGATATTTGAGGATGAGCTTGAATGGCGTTCTGTCTTTGCTTTCAATTCCGAGACATTTGGTTCGGATTCATTGCTGGGACGTAAAGATGCTTGATCTGTCCCCGAAATT
>NZ_JSXC01000076.1 GCF_000803215.1 Pectobacterium fontis | reverse complement strand
ATGCACACCTGATACCTAAATGTAAATTATTTAGGCTGGTTCAGCCCGAATCAGAGTGATTAAGTTGGTTTTTAACGATTTTTATTTTGTAAAGTATATTCTCGGTTTTTTAATATATGTGACACCGATACTTTTTTGTAAAGTATTTTATGAATTTTTTAATAAAAACAAAATTACGAGCCATTTAATTGATCACTGTTCAATGAATATATTTTATGTAAATTTAATATTCCACTGTAAATATATTTTTACGGAGTGCTTGATTTTTAATTTAATGGTGATATTTATACTTTGTCAGGACGACAATTAATAATCATTTGAATGCAAGGATGCATAGTTATGAAAAAAATAAATATGAGTTTAATGGAAAGGTATCTGCTGTTGCTGGACAGGTTTGTTGATAAGCTCGATGAATCGGGCTTTTCAGAAGCGGAAATCACCGAGCAGTCTTATCTTTTTTGTGCAGGATTTTATATTAAATACCAGCAGGACATAGAAAATCTGACGTTTTCAAACCGAGAAGTGGTGCTAAGTTTTCTGCTTCTCTCTTATTATTGCCATATCGAAAAAATCAGTGATGATTTAATTGATAAAGCCCGTCTAAATAAAGTCTTTCTTTCCATTATAAATTTTATTACCAACAATGGTGGAAGAACCGAGCGAATTTACGTGCATGAGAAAAAGAAATATGAGGCCGACAAGCTGATAAGAGCCTCAACGAGCGTTAAGAGAAGTAGTTGTAGGATGTGATGAAAAAGCCCGTAATTTCGACGCTACGGGCTGGTGCTTTCCATGATGTTGGGAAATATGTTATTTAAAATACACCGCGTTTCATTTCACTGGCACCGGCAGTGAATTCATAAGAACTGACTTTTTCACCTTTAAACGTGATGAGAATTGATTTTTCTTCAATATCCGTTCCGCCAATCAACACCCCAACAAGGGGGATGTATGATGTTGGTTTACTGCGGTAGTTATGCATTGAATAAGACCACTTCTCCTCATCATCTGAGGCGATACGTTTATCCGGCTCACCAAAGGCGGTTAATACTTCTGCCTTGGTGGTTTTTCCTTTTACAATTTTAGCTTTTACGTCTTCCTGCGTTACATTTTTCAGAGTCTGATTACCGAAGGAATAACATCCAGAGAGAGTGAGTGATACCAATACGATGATGATTTTTTTCATGGGTTTTTAACCTTAATTTTCATTGACAACCTGATCGAACACTTCCATCCATTGGTTCATTTGTTTACGCAGGTCATTGAACCCAATCTGAGATTTAAAAGAGCCTTCCTTAGGGAAAAACCTGATGTGCCATTCTGGATTTTGAATATCTCTTACACTAATAAAAAATCCTGTCTCATTTCGGTTTTTTGCCATACGAACATTATTAATGTTTTTAGCAGTAATGCTTAAACCTGCATCTTCAATTTCAACCCCATGACTGATGTTATATTTCCATTCTTTAAGATCATCAAAGGAATAGGTTTTTTCATTATTTCCATCTTTAAGGAAAATGAGCCTTTTGTTGCTATCGAGCTTCATTGATGAATTAAGAAGCGTATGACTATAACAACCATCATTATCATCGTTAAAATTATCGACAGTGGCTTGATTGCTTAATTTAAGAATGTAAGAGCCTAATGCCGTGAAAAATAAAATAGCGCAGATTGGGATCCAAAAAAATCCGATAGAGATTAGATCTTCAGTCGTGCCAAAGTGCGAAAGAAACATTGGCAGAGCAAGGGCGATCCAAAGACGCTTCATTTTGAAAAAATTAATAAATTTCATGAAGCCACTGACTTTTTCAGGTGGAGAAATTTTCTTTTTTTGAGGCTGAAGCACGGCTAACGCTTTTTTGTCGCGTCGGTTCGTGAAATACGCCCAAATGAGCAGACCAACACTGACAGGAAGCCAGATAATCCCTGTGAGAACGAATCCACTTTTTCCCATCAATAATGCGATAAGTGCGGGGAGCGATACTGCAATCCAGAAGCGTTTCATAGCAAAAATGCTCATACAAATTTCCTTAATAGCGAATCAATGTGAAAGTCATATTCGTATGAAGCAGTCAGAGACTGAAAATGAGGCGAGGTTTGTCATTGCTGAGCCTATATCGTTAGTTGAATAAGTAAATAGACCAGTTAAATCAATCTATTATGGGAAAAGGAACAGCTACATTTTGAACAGTTGTGATCAAACAAAGCAAATCGCTTATAACGATCGATGGTTTACTTGTGATAGTCAAAGGCTATCATAAATTAAATATAGATCGTTTATACCGATCGTTAATCTTGTGTTTTTTGTATGAAGAAAGGCTTGCTGGACGGCTTCTCAGCCCTACATTTGGAATGATGATGGGTGTGATTTTTTCGGAGTTTGGATGGTGGTTTTTGGTGTTGCAGTCATTTCTATTATTTTCACACCCGTAATGATGTTGTGTTTGTCTGGGCGTTTAAGTGTAGGGATTTTGAGTTTTTTCAACATGCCAATGATGATGTTGAGGTAGGGAATGGTTTCTAACCATTTGAAACCCGTTAGCACCGTAGCTGTGGGTTTTCTGCGATGAGCTTCTTTTGCGGCTTCGGTTGCATGTGCTTCTTTACCATCTGCACCAGCTTCTTTTACTGCTTCGGTTGCATACGCTTCTTTGTTACTTGCAACAGCTTCATTGTGAAGCGTTGTCGGATAAGTGATAGCGTATTCGCCTTGAACAGCATCTTTATTGAGGGTAAGCGTTTCGGCGGGGCTGTTATTAACGTCTTCTTTGATGATTTCAGGGCTATCTGTAGCAGTTGTCATATCAAGAGCTTCACTAACCGATGCCTTACTGACTGAGGGCATTTTCAATGCAAACAGGAAAGCATTGTCGCGTTCCGGCTGGTAATCGAGTTTGTCTTGTAGGGTAGACCAGGAATAACACTTACCTAACTGCGAAGCTTTGAAGGCAATCCCCTGGTATTCGAATGAAAACCCATTCATCTTTCCGGTAGAAGCGATATTCGGGACTACCGTTATGTTTCGTGCCACAAGCTGTGTCACAAATTCAGTCGTTGATGGTTTACCGGCAAGCAATTCTTCCAGGGCTTCCTGGATGACCGATTTGGGCGATGGCTCTCCTTTATACTTCTCCATCATCGCTTCGTTACGCGACAGCTTTTTAGGTTTTGGTGTTGCGCCCATCGGTTTCTGGGGCGGGGATTTTCTGTATAGCGAAGGAGGGAAGGGTAAAGCTGGGGATGGTGATGCTACCAATTCTGGTCCTTTGGTTATAGTCAGTGAATAATCGCGTTCAAGCTGCTGAATGATACGAGTGCTGATAAGGTTTTCGTTCTTACCAAGGTAGAGTTTTCCTACGTCGAGAGAAACTCTGCTGGCAATAATGTGGATGTGCTGGCCTTCAGTGTCGTCATGCAACACATAGCATCTCAGATGCGTTTCAGCGAAGCCCATACGAGACATGTAATCATCGGCTATCTCTGACCACTGAGCCTCTCTCAGCGCTTCGCTTTTCGGTAATCGAAGTGAATTATGCCAGACGGGTTTGACCACATCCGGGCGAAGCGTTTTGGTGGTATTGAATTCGGCGATCAGATCTCCGGCTATATCCCCCAGCATATTCCCACCAATTACTATCGGATCTTTTCTATGGTGAGAGCCTGACTTTAATGCATAGAGAATAACACCAGCGAAACCCTTACCCCTGCGGATTTTTTGCATTCCCTTCATGGGAAGCACTCCACAAATTATCAGTAAGTAAGTGCTGGCGAAGCTCTGAGATCTGACGCTTCACGGCAAAGAGTTCAGTTTGTGAGAGTGGGCTGTCATTACCTTTGTTGTCCAGATGGACGACCAGCCTGTTTAACTTCTGCGAAATCTCACCAAGGGTTTTCCATGCTTCGAGATTAATAGAAGGAATAACGGAGGGAAGGTTATGCAGAAATGCCATACGCACCCATTCACCTTTGCGATGACTACCACGCCTTTCATTCAGAAGCGACAACTCTTCATTATTTAATCTGACACTGACGCAATGGCTGCGAAGGATATTATCAAAAGTATCATTTTCGATCATATGAACTCCTTTTCATATAATTAAATCAAAGCATATTCCTTATGCTTAATACTTACTTATATGGCAGAAGCTAACAATGTCAATGCATGGTGTTGATTTTGCTTTTAATTTTTTTTCAACCAAAGGGCGAAAAAAACAAGGGAGAACTCGGAGAAGCCAGCGTAGCGCTTCGGAGAGTTAGCCCTTGCTTCATGCTTTGATACGGTGTAAGTTTGCATAAAAACTGAGGGGTTAAATATGGGAATAGATATCACAGAAAATGGAGTTGTATCATTTAATCCTAATCATGAGAAATTTGTTTCAACCTCAGTGAGTTCTAATCCGAAATTAAAAAATATATCTTTAAAAGGTTATCGCGGTAATCTTTTGGTTTATTCCGTTTTTGCACGAATGAAATCAAATGATAACAGAGATGGGAACCCCTTGATTTATGCGATGAAAGGCTTGAGCGGATATAGTATAACATTTAGAGAGATTGTTAAGTTTAAAAATAATTTCAGAGATATTATGGGAAAAATAATTAATCATAACGGTTTTGATTGTGATGTTATTTTAGTTATACCATCTTCATCTTCCGTTGTGAAAATCTTTGCAAGATTAGTAAGTTTTATCACAGGGAAACAAGTGGTTTATAACTATTTTGAAAAATGTACTATAGATGATGTTCTTATTAATTTTAATATGAAAATTGTTTCTAAAAAAGATGAAGATACAATTACTGGGATAATTTATACACTTACTAAGCTGGATGGAAAAAAACACTTTACTCTGAAACATGTAAGGAATAATGTTAGACATTATTTTCAACCCTTAAAAGTTAGGGGAGGATATAACTTAAATGGAAAGAAAATACTATTGGTGGATGATGTCTTATCAACAGGAACTACTTTCATGAATGCACATAAATTGATTTCTAACTCAGCTCAAAAAATTATCGCAATCTCATTTTTGAGTGATTTGTCAAACTATTGACATGGCGGTTTTATTGTTGTATGTTTGTATAGCAATAAGACCATAAATCTGCCCTATGGTCTATAAATATGAGACAGCCTTTGAGTTGTGGGTTCGTGCAGGCGCCATTCCGGGCCATCACATAAGGTGAAAATACGGTAAAATAATCCAGGAAGCGACTGGGTCGAAAAAGATTTTTGAGGGGGCTCGCCCCCTCTTTTTGTTTAACAAAAAAATTCATTTCTGCTCATTTTATTGAACTTTCCCATTAGCTAGTGCATAATTAAAACGCTTTGTATCAATTATATATAATAATGGATAATGCGAGTATATTGCTCATAATGAGATTTTCGTTATTTTAGATATTAATACCTTTTGAAAAGATATCATTTTTTTTATGGGATAGACAGTAATCTTTGATGAGGGTTTTTTATTAGGATGGACAATCATATTCCTAAGACATCTCATGTATTCAATTACTTTATCATATTCTAATTCGCAATGAGTGTCATTTACTACTTGATTTTTAAAATCAATGCTCATACCAGATAAGTATTTAGATATTTTTGATTCATTCCTAAGGATTTTTTGCTTCCGTGACAAATGTTCTAAAATTTTAAAGTATGGGATGAACCTATATTCCTCTTCAACCTCATACGATTGGGAGATAAGTTCATACAGTTTACTTTCATTGCCGCAGTATATTTTTTCATTTTTTAAATTTTGTAAGTTTTCAATCGTTTCAGTTAGAGAAGGTCTAAACATGACATCATCTTCTGAACTATCTTCATCTGTTGAATCATAAGGCTTGAATATATCATCAGGAGTAATAAATGAATTGCCATGAGACAATGTTCTGTTAACTAGAAATTTTGAGCATTGTATTAATGAAACTAACTTTGATGGCTTGCAGCTAAACGATATTGAAATGTAATGGTACATGTTATTATTAACATAGTCATCTTTTAAGAAAGGATTTTTACAGCATATAACTAAAATTGCAAAATTACTCAGAGAACCAATGCGGATGGGAATATTATCAATTTGTGTAATTACCTCGTACTTTCCATTATGAGAATCGAGAAAGCCGTCACCATCAACTTTAAAAATGAATTCGTAGTAATCTCCAACCGTTAATCCATTAAAACCTATTCTTTTTATATTAAGTTCTTTTAGAAATTTATTTAATTCTTTGTGAATGTCAGATGTTAAGTTATCACTGTTTGATAGGGCTTCGACTACAATATCGGGAATTTTAATCTCTTGGGAATCAAGTTTTATTATTTTATTTTTTACATCTACATTGATTTTCAATCTTAGACTCCTGAAATATCAGATGGTTATTTCCATCATTAAGGTGAAGCCAGAATGCTTGGTTATGGTTGGCTAAATTTGATTGCAGGGAATGTTTGAATAAACAGTCACAAGGTAACAAACCAATTGTAACTGTTTATAGTGAGAGCATATTATGCTTTTGGATTATCCATGTTTCTTTGAAAGCCATACCAGCTTTCTACGTCATTTGCATCATCCATGTATTTTTCTTTTAAAATGCTTAGGAAGGATAATTTAGCGGTATCGGAAGCTATAATTAAACTCTGTTTTACATGACCAACAGATATTACTAATTTCTTTCCATTTCTAATAACATTCCAAATGCCATTAGTTTCTTCTAAAGACACAGCTTCATATAATCCATATATTTCTTCTGTTTCATCAGGTTCAGCAAGGCTTAACCATTCTTCATAGTCAGTTGTGCTCATATTTTATCTCTTCTCTTGCTTAGGATATAGTAAAAATTAAGTTCGTTTTTTGGCAGTATCTAAAAGTCCGATAGTGCCTAATTACATCAGAGAAATCTCTGATGTAAAGTACAGAGTGAAGTCAAAAAGGAAAATTTATTTTTAACTAACACTGCACTTTGCTTATGGTCTTCGTTTTTTTAGAGTTATTGCTATTGTCATAAATTTTAACTTCACCGTGTTTAGATATCTAATGAACATTATAAGTTTTACTATGAGGAGTTGTAAATACACAATATCCCCTAAATTAGGGTATGCTGATAATTGGCCAGAAGTTGCTTGAAATTACAGAGAAAATGTCTTTTTTCTCAATCAACTAACTGGATACACTACCCGATATGCTTGTTTAAATCATTACTAATGGCAATTGTATTTTTTAAATGCTACCGCCCCAACACATGCAAGTATGCTAAAAATTTTATTGATTTTTATCATAAAAATTCAATGCTTACAATGAATTAGAAGTGCTGTTTTGTTAAGGGTGAGAGTATATTCCGTTTAGCCATTATTTCCTGCTGTAAATGTTCTTAATTCATTGGTTTTATGTGGGGTGATTTATATTTAATATACCCGTGATCATTGAAGGTGCT
>NZ_JSXC01000075.1 GCF_000803215.1 Pectobacterium fontis | reverse complement strand
GCTTATGTCCACAACCCATTGGAGTGGGTTGATCCGTTGGGGCTTACGGAGTCTGTCTGTAAAGATGCCTCTGGGCGACCGCTTAAGAGTTCACAATATTCAGTAGCTTACGAAACCAAGATCGATGATCAGTTTTATCCTGGTCGCTCTGATAAAGTTCATTTCCAAGATGCAAATAAAAAGCTACATGAGGCAATGCAGGCTGACCCGAGCTTTGCAAAAAGTATGGAAGATATGTATCCAGGAATCACCGATGGGGTTAAGCCAGGACCTCGTGGCGCGTATCCAAGACGCTCGCCTATAAGTGATTTGACGTGGCATCACCATCCTGAGAAACCTGGAGTTATGCAATTAGTACCTTTATCTCAGCATCAGGCTCCCGGTGTGGTTCAAGAAACCTTACATCCAGGTGGAAAAGGAGGAATGTATAATTGGGGCGGAGGACGATGAAATGGTTCAGAAAAATCTAAGAGAAGTATTAAGGGATGCTGGAAATATTGATTGGCGTTTAGCTTTATATCTACCTAAGAATGTTTCGTCTTGGAGTTTAGATTCATTAGTTATGGTAGAAGATCCCGACGATGTAGATTCAGATGATCCAGATGAAGATCCTGATGTGGTTAAAGATGCTGGGTACAGGTATGTCATGGGAATCCAATCAATACAAGGCATAGTTAATAATGCAAATCTTCAGAAGAATAATGTGTTAGATGAGGACTTGTTCAAAGCATTTATATATTATTTTGAAAATGATGCTTTTATTAAATTATAAGCGCTAATAATATTGGAAAAAAACCGGAATCGATCTAATGATCCTTCCGGTTTTTTATTTTTAGCGGCTTGTGTTATTACGCCAGCATATTCCC
>NZ_JSXC01000074.1 GCF_000803215.1 Pectobacterium fontis | reverse complement strand
TCAAGTCTGAGCTAATACACCTGAAGCTGATGTTAATGAACCCACGTTATTCAGACTATAATCCTTTAATTTATTTGGATTTACCACCTATTTTCCGATAATGCCACTCCGCTATCGCTAGCATCTTTCTTTTTACTGCCAAAGAACTTCTTAACAAAACTAGCCATTTATTTTCCCTCATGTAATCACCAGGCAATTTCAAATCTTCCAGAGAATGGCACAGGAATTTTCATTCCCGTGCCACGCAAACATCAGCCATAAGCATGGAGCGTACGTTGGCACAATGCCGAACGCACGCAATCTTCCTTGCCGAAAGAGACCACGCCAATCATGTCATCCTCAACAAAGCGCTCTAATGCATCGCGCAAGCCAGATTTCACTCCGGCAGGCAAGTCGCACTGCGTCACATCACCATTGACGATAACTGTGACATTCTCACCTAAACGCGTCAGGAACATTTTCATTTGGTTCACCGTCACGTTTTGCGCTTCATCCAGGATCACAACCGCATTTTCAAACGTTCGCCCACGCATATACGCAAAAGGCGCAATTTCGACTTTGGCAATTTCCGGCCGCAAGCAGTACTGCATAAAAGAAGCCCCCAGTCGACGCAATAATATGTCGTAAACTGGGCGGAAATAAGGCGCAAATTTCTCCGCAATATCTCCAGGTAAAAAGCCAAGATCTTCGTCAGCCTGCAATACGGGCCGCGTAACAATAATGCGCTCAACCTCTTTGTGGATTAGTGCCTCCGCTGCTTTCGCAGCGCTCAGATATGTTTTACCGCAGCCAGCTTCACCTGTGGCAAAAATCAACTGTTTGTTTTCTATCGCAGACAAGTAATGTTCCTGGGCAGCCGTACGAGCTTGAATAACGGAATTATCACGATTCTCACGCGCCATCCCGATGGCTTCAATCCCGCCCATCTGTACCAGAGAAGTGACCGACTCTTCCTCACGCTGACGATGGCTACGCGACTCACGACGAATAACGCGTTTGGCTTCACGACGAGCTTTGATCACTGCTTTTTGTCTTCCCATAGTGGCACCTTACAGTTTGTTTCACTTACCGCACTGCTCTACAGCGCGTGACGTTTAACTCACTAACGAGGTTAGGCTTCCTTATTAAGCCAATAGCAGACAGAGAATACACATAGGTCATCCACGAACCGAATGAAAAATAGACAGAATGTTCATGGATAGAAAGAGAAAATGAAGGGAGGATTTGGATAACACGAAAATAGTTCAGCGTTAAAAAAAAGTGGAAGGAAAATCCCTCGCATCGGCGAGTCAGCAGCATAGGAGCTTGATATCGACAACAAAGTCCAAAAAAGGACATTACCATTCGCGTTCCTCACTGTGACAACGACTATTCCACCGAATAATGATTGATCGCATCGTAGAACTACTGCTACCTATTACCTAAAAATTAGTGCCGAATGATTTCAGTAGTATGACAGTGCAATAACTTCCCCATGCAATGCAAGCATTTTTACACTGTCATAACATTTACGTATAGTCGGTATCCCATGGTTTGGCAAAATTAGCCTGAGAATGACGCATTCTTCGCGTCAGAAATGTCGCTGCCAGTCCAAATATTGATCGTATTTTCGTAAGGCGCTGCGGTAAATATTTTGCTCAATGTTGGGAAGGTAATCACATATCTGCTGTTGCACCCCATCGCGATGCCCAGAGAAAGTTTCTGCGGGATAGTTATTCTCAGCCAGCAGTTCATCCAACCGCCGCAGACGAATCACATACTCACGCATCGTGCTATGCCGGACTTCAGTTTGCGCGATCAGATATTGTGTGAAGGCTTTAATATCAAAATAGCTAGCATTGGTATTGCATAATATTTCGCTACAAAAGCGGCAAAGTGGGATTAATTCTTGTTGCAGACCAGACCATATGTCGTCATCGATAAGCCTGTCGATGCTACCAATCGATTTTTTATTGATAAGTTGGCCACGAAATACCAGTGAAACACGGTCAAGTTCTTTATCACACTGGGAACAGTTGGTCTGTCGGTGTTTGAAGTCTTTCAGATAACGGCTGAGAAGCTGTTTCTTCCGAATTGATGGGTGCATGAATCCATTCCATGACAATACATAACTTCAATGCGAAGCGTACGCCAGATATCCTGGTGCAGCAAAACAGGCAATATCAATCAATTAAACATCGATGCAAGACGCTCATCAATATTCAGTAGTGATCTTTATCCTGCAACTTCAGCGGCTGAAGATATATGTTGATAACAATATTCCTACGCAGCGCAATTAAACATCGTTCATTAATTTCACGCGCAGGCGCTTTATCGCCTGGCTATGCAACTGACTGACTCGCGACTCTCCAACATCAAGAACGGCACCGATCTCTTTCAGGTTCAACTCTTCCTGATAGTAAAGCGTCAATACCAGTTTCTCTCGCTCTGGCAGGCTCTCAATCGCATCCATGACACGATGACGCAAGTTACCTTCCATTAATTGATGCAATGGATTGGCATCTTCATTGCCTTCCAGCAACGCCTCTGCGCTGTCACCATGTTCTTCACGCCATTCATCGTAAGAGAAAAGCTGACTGTTGTTCGTGTCCAGCAATATCTGACGATAATCCTCAAGCGTGATATTCAGGGTCTGCGCAACCTCCTGTTCCGTTGGAGTACGACCGAGCTGTTGTTCAGCCTGTTGCATTGCTTGTGCCACTTCCCGCGCATTACGCCGTACGCTGCGTGGAGCCCAATCACGACTACGTAATTCATCCAGCATTGAACCGCGAATTCGTTGAACCGCATAGGTAGTAAACGCCGTACCTTGCAACGAATCATAGCGTTCGACGGCGCTGAGCAAACCGATACCACCTGCTTGTAGCAGATCGTCAAGCTCAACACTCGCAGGGAGACGAACCTGTAAACGCAAGGCTTCATGGCGCACTAGTGGAACATAGCGCTTCCAGAGGGAATTCTTATCCATTGTGCCTTCGGCGGTATACAAATCGCTCACAGTGACAAATACCTACGATGATAGTGTTATCGACATTATTATGCTTTTAGGTAGGGTAGCCAATCGTCTGAATAGCGTCAAAAAAGGGGGGTTATTCCTGCTATGTATAGCAAGATTTTGTAAAGAATCTGCGGTGAGAAACAAAAATGGCAGGCCACTGGGGTAATGAGGTGATAATTCGTGATATCCCACACTTCCGAGTGAGATGATTTTAGCGAATGCCTCCCACAGAGCAAAGGGTATTTATAGAAAGAATCACCCTCTCAGGGGCATGGCAAACGCCGTCATCGCTGATAATAAAGTGTGCCCACGTTTCATTAGTAATAAAGTCCGTCTTGCAGAAACCCCAAAAAGCTTGTCAACTGTCGTAGTTCAACTAGCCATACAACCAATTTCAGCACGCCCTCACTGAAATTACCATTTAAACGAAAATAATCGATACAAGGTGATATCGGTATCATATAAAGTGCCATTTATCACCAATACGATCAATTACTTCTAACGCTAAAAAACACATGGATAGTATATTCAGCCATTATATTATGAATTAAATCATGTAATGAAAAAATGATAAAGAAGCGTTAAACCTTAGTGATTAGAGGAACAACAGGGAGCAACACACTTGCACGATTTTATATTTAGATAACGCACCGTTACACTGTTCCTTTCCTATATGATTGATTCTTTCGTCACACGCACCCATAAGTCTATTCCAGATTGATATTGCTAAAAAATTGATATATTATCTCATTATAACTTACGTTTTAAAATATGGTGTGCCATGATATCAGTTTGCATGATCGTGAAAAATGAAGCTTTGCACTTGGGCAACACATTGAAAGAGATTGTAAAGTATTTTGACGATATTGTTATCATCGATACTGGCTCGACCGACGAGACAAAAAGCATCGCCAAACATTTTACTGAGAATGTTTATGACTTTGAGTGGATATCAGACTTTTCCGCCGCAAGAAATTACTCTCTACAATTCGCAAAAAATGACTGGATCTTAGTTATTGATGCCGATGAAGTAATTAATAATTTTAATATGGCAGTACTTACAGATCTTATGAATTCACATCCAACACAAATTGGAACTGTCGAGATCGCTAGCATTATCAATGATGAAAGCACTGAAGAGACTAATTTAATTCAAGAGCGTATAAGTCGTCTCTTCAACAAAAAATATTATGAATTTTTCGGGATTATTCATGAGCAAATTTGTGAGAAAAATACGGAAAAGGCACCAGAAGGACGTTTTGATACGCCACTATCATTCACACATAGCGGTTATACAAAAGAAAGCATAGAAAGTAAAAACAAGATAGCTCGCAATATTAGATTACTCCTCAGTGCCATTGATAAAACAAGTGATGATGCTTATCTGCATTACCAGTTGGGGAAAAGTTACTACCTCGGGAAGGATTATGAACAAGCGGCACACAGTTTTGAGACATCTTTGCGTCTGCAAAAAAATCTTTGCGAAGATTACAATGAAGTGTTGATTGAATGCTACGGGTATTGCTTGATTAATACTGCACAATATGAAAAATCATTAGAAATTTTACAATACGAAGATTTGTGTTCTTCTACCGACTTTATTTTTTTAAAAGCATTAATACTCATGAATAATGCTGACTTCCAAAATGCTATCAATGCATTTCAGTTATGTACCAAAATGGGACCAGGCCGTAAGCAAGGCGTTAACACGTATAAAGCAAATTATAATATTGCCGTAATACTTGAGTGTTTTGGTATGAAGCCAGAGGCATGTGACTATTATCAACGATGTGGAGATTATAAACCAGCGCTAGATGGGTTAAACCGTATTCTCTGAATATCAACAAACATGAATGTTAACAAAGAATATATCCATCAAGAAATTATATTATTCAATATAGCTTTTTATCGATAGATATATATTCTTTCCCAACGCACCATTTCAGCATTAGGCATTTACGTCGAGCAGAAGTAGCAAAATCAGTAATCAAATATCGTACCTAGCCCACCGATGTCAGCTTGCATTGTTCTTGCCAAACATTTTTCTTGAAAGGTTGTTGGGACTTTCTCTAAGATAACTCGCATAAATGCGGCGTTAGGCTTCTCACAGCGAGATAAATTTATATCGAGATAACATGAGTCTGATATTTGAAACTTATATTCAAACCAACCAACATACCAGAACCACTCCGTATAATATATCCATGAGTTAGAGTTCATTGCCCTCACATGAGTTGGATCTTGCCATGCAGTGTTAGATTTTTCATAAGGAACCTCAATGAAAAATTCCCCACCAGTCCTTAACAAAGCAAGGCAATTGGTCATCATCGTAACAAGGTCAGATACATGCGCTAAAACACTATTCGCATATATGAAGTCATAATAATTTTCTTTTAATATAACCTCACCATAAAATGGTGATTTTCTCATCACAGGAAAATGTTGTTCTTTACTTAAGTCAAGAATGACATCTGGAGATGAGTATTTTGACACATCAATATTAATCCATCCCGATTTATAGTCTTTTCCCGAACCAATATGTATTTTTTTTATTCCGTCAGAGATACCAGTTACTTTTTTTATGCTCATGATGGAGTCGCCTCTTTTTACTATCTCATGATAATATTGAGAAACATCCACCGTTTTAAAAGCATCAAGCTGAGCATAGCTTTTTTTGTAAAAACAAGGTGTCTTAAATATATCTCTGAAGTAACTACCAACCTCATCCTCTTTAATGAAAGCAACACTTTCTCTATATTGTTCTGGAATAATTTCATCATCATCTAATAATGAAACCAGAGGAGTACCCAAGGATAAGACAGTGAATGCTCTTACCTCCTCAAACAATGAAGAATCATAATAATGGCAATTAAAAACACATTTCGCCCTTCTTATAAAATAGTCTTTTTCTGGCCCATACAAAGGACCATCGAATGTGCTAACAGACACACCTGAAGATTCTATTATTTGAATGATTTTCTTTCTTTTTTCATTCATAAGGCCGATAAAAAGAACATCAATCTCTCTATTTTCTATTGGTTGAGCATCACATGATAAATAAGGAGCATACCCAAATGGCACATAATGGATATGTTCTTTACTTTTTAACTCAATAATATTAGAAATATTATAATCTATAATTTCAGCTTCTTTTATCAAGTTCCTGTATGCATCACTTGCATTAAACCCACCATTTGTCATCTGCTCAAGATTAACAAACAGGCAGCAAAATTTATTCCAATCAGAGGGAATAATATTATTTGCGCCAAAAATAACATTAACGGCATTAAACACCAATCTATTTTTAGTCAACGTAACAAACCGACCAAGTTTTTCAAATTGATACTTATAAAATAGTGCTGCATCAAGAAAACCCAGACTGCTCATACTCCCAACATTTTGCATTATTACAATATTGATATTGTATTTCCCCATACCTACCCTCAACATTAATCTTTATATTTAAAAATCAATTACCGCTTAAAAAAAACATTAACCCGAGAATATTTTGCTTTAATTCCCTTCAACATCGCAATAACTTTTCTTTGATCTTTTTCCATAAAATCAATAGGCGAGCACCCATGCTTCTCTCTAAAATATTGCATTGCCACACTCGCTATTTGATTAAAATTGTCTCTACGATGGATAGTAGATTGTGACTCACTCCACTCATCATCACCGATATAATCCCATGAGTTCGGGATATCAGGACAGTAGCCAAACGATGTATGCATACCCGCTTTATATACCATTATTGTATGATCAACATGCTCTAATGCATTAAAATAATTTTCATCCATCAGACCAATTTTATCTAAACAACGCTTGGTATAGTAAGAAAAAGCACCGACACAAAAACCATATAATGGCAGTTCAAATTCGTCATAACTTACTGTCAAGTTAGGTCTTGGCTTTTTATTTTCATCTTTATTCCCATTACCGTGTTGACTGAAATTTAAATGTTGCAACCCTGTTGCTTTTGATACAGAAATGTAACGTTCAAAAACAGCAGGATCTTTAATATAAATGTCATCTTCCAATAGGAAGAAATGCTCACATTTTTTTGAAAGAAGATACCGAAGAGCAATGTTTTTAGTTTTCCCCACACCAAGGTTTGTTTCATTATTAATAACTAAGTGAGGTATTTCATCAAAATGAAGTTGACGATCACCATCATTGACAATGATAATTTCATCAATAACATCAAAAGGTAGTGAATTATATAATTTTAACAAACCCTCCGGTCGGTTATAAGTTGCAATCCCTACTCCAACTTTTTTATTTCCAATCATAGTTCACCTCAAAAATTTTTTATTTAGGCAACCAAGCCCGCTGCCAATCACTTAGCCCCTGACCTTCTAATATCCAGTCCTGGTATACAGCCTCACGTAATTGGTCACCCATTTTTTCTGTCGCGTCCATATCCGCCAAATGCATACGGATCGCATCCATCCAATCTTTAAAACGATTACCAACTCGCGTAACCGGTAAACCACAGCGATATGGCTCAATATCGGTACAAATAACCGGAATACCACATGCTCCGAGTTCCAATAAACGCAAGTTACTCTTGCACTCGTTAAACTGATTATGCTCCAGCGGCACTAGGGCCAGATCAAGATTCAAGCTCGCCGTCTTTTGTGGGTAATACTCAATAGGTACACCGGCATGAAATTCACATTTCACCCCCTCTGGCTTCATTCCCATAAATACCCACTCAACTTCATCCTCCAGGGCCTTCACGACAGAACGTAAAATAGCCAGATCGCCTCTATGACTGCTGCCTCCAGCCCAACCTACACGTAGTTTTTTACCTTGGCGGCGCAAACTAGTTAGCCCTTTCCACCACTCAGCAGGTAAGCGATTATAAGCGACACGAATGTCATGATGATAGCGAGAATAGGCCTCAGCAAGCGCCGGTGTAGAAACCACCAGCCAGTCAACAGATTCCATCGCCCGGCGGAAATTTTTTATACGTTCCTGCGAGAAATTTTTACGATTTCCACTGTTAATAGGAATATTTAGTACATAGTCATCAAATTCGGCGACGACCTTCGCATTAGTATAGCGATGATAACGCTGTGTAACCTCAGCCATTTGGGGACCATAGGACAACTGAGCGATAATCACATCCGGCGCCTGATGAACCACATCAACCAGATCTGCCATACCATGCGTTATCCCCCCTTCAATATGCATTTCCCGTGATAACGCCTGAAATGGGAACATCACCCGATAGTGCCCGCAACCGTGCCAATCAACATGATTCGCTAATACCACTGGCAATGGCCGCCCAGGCAGGGGTAATTGGCAACGTGCCATTTTCGGCGTCAGAGAAAAACCAGGCGCATGCTTTCCATAAGAGGGATGATAGCTGGGATCATCAGCTAACTGCGGCAACCAATACTGATAAAGCGCTTCGACGTCCCTGCGCTGGGGTAATGGTGGAAGATGAAAGTGCCGTTGCAGCAATCGGGATGCGCCACCTAAGTGCATCACGCGCGCTTCAGGGGTCCACACGACAAGATATCCTTGCTGACCGGCCTTCACTCCTAAATCGACGTCACCAAAATAGGTAGGAAAACTTTCAGCGTCAAACCCTCCCAGCGATATGAACACTTCACGACGCATCATCATACAGGAGGCACTCACTGCACTGACGTTATGCGTTACCAATAGCCGATTCATATAGCCGGAAGCATCTGCGGCATGTCCCTGAAATACGATACCTGCACTATCACTCAGGCCCAGAACCATTCCGCCGTGCTGAATTCTCCCATCCTGATACTCCAGTTTCGCGCCAACTATCCCGACCTCGGGTCGCAACACATGCTGTAACATCGCGTCGAGCCATTCGCCGTCTATGATTTCGGTATCATTATTTAAAAACAGCAAGACATCCCCACGCGCTTCTTCAGCAGCAAAGTTATTGATCGCAGAGAAATTAAACTCCCCTTCCCACGTCAACACCCGAATCTGAGAAAAACCCATCGTAGAGAGCTGCGATAAATATTGTTTTGCCCCTGGCTCAGTGGACTGATGATCGATAATCAATAATTCATAGCGAGGATAGCGTGTATTTTCCATCAACGTTTCAATACAGCGGCTAATCAAAACCAGATGATCTCTGGTAGGAATAATGATGGAAACGAGCGGTTGCGTATCATGCCGATAACCCACGCGCCACAAGCCGGCTTTGTCCGTAGCATGAATCTCTGCATTCACATGGCATCGCGCCAAATGGAGGGCCAGTACCTGAGGATAATAGCAGCGAGTCATCTCACTGGCCGACCAATCGGACAGAGTCTGCTGTGCATACACTAGCACCTCGGGAATGCGTGCGACGGATTGGGGGCCTTCTTGCTCAATGAATCGGTAAATACAATCCAGCAGACCAAAATAGCTATAATCAGCAGCGATTCCACCTAATTGATGTAATGCCGCCATATCCAAAGCTAAATTACGCCCTATATAAGGATAGCTGCGTAGCATATCAATATTACATGCTGGTTTTAGTATAGGATTCTTCGCTTCACCGGCGGCGAATTCAGCCTCATCAAAATAAAAAGCACGCGCAGCAGGAAAGCGCAAACGATATTCTGCGAGTAATAATAGCGTCTGTGGTAATAATCGATCACCTGCCGTCAAGACAAGTAGAAAAGAGGCCATTGATTGGCTGACAACCTGATTTAATGCTTCAAACCTACTGTTATTCTCCGTCAACCATACCACATTATCATCACAACCCTGTGCGTGGCGGGAGATGACATAGCACTCACTCGGCATAACGATTTGCCCACGAATGCTGGCAAGCGATGTAGCAACAGCATTGCTATCGGTATTATCCTGAATATCCAGCACCGCAATAGCAATATTACCTAGCTCTGGCGTATTATGAATATAAGCCTGTAATAGTGTACTACGCGCAGGTGTGAGGCTACGCTGATCCAGCCACTCGGCAACCGAATATGACGGTTTAGTCTTATCTAATAGCGTCTGGTTGTGCAATGCCCAACGCTGTAATTCTTGATCGTTAATAATCTTTAGCGACGGATCGGGCAACGTTTCCAGTAAAGCATTTAGCGCGTTTGAACAGCGCCAGTGTTGCTGATAAAAAGAAGCACGATGCTTCACATAGTGAGAGGCTATAGAATAATCGTTAGCAATTTCCGCAACCAATTCATCGAGCGATAATACTCTCGCCGTTGTTTCTTCACGAAATACGTTATTCTCAGTGATGTCAGAATTCACATATCCTCGAAACTTACCATCGTCATGCAAATAAACAGGCATACCTGCGCACAGCATATATTGAGCAATACGACCTGAGGCGATGGCCACATCATAATCAGCCCAAGCTGTTGGCTGCTGTAACCACTCCCTTTTGCTGACAAGATCGCAGGCAATCGACAATTCAGCTAGTCTGGCTGGTAAAGCCTGCAACTCTGACGTTAACGTATCGGTCACAATCAGCAGTTTTTTTAGCGAAGAAGATGACCGTTCAATGATGCCATAGAAGCTATCCGATAACGGCTGAGGGAAAACACTTATTTTTTGCGATTCAACGCCCGCTTCAAGCAGATATTGTTTCAAGCGCGGGACACTAATCAGAGCTGCGTCAGCTAATTGGTTTTCTGAGCGCACATCAGCAGGGGAACTTTCTCTATTTTGTAACGCCACATGGTCAAAAATTATGCGCGTGATAAGTTCGCCATTTAGCATACGGGCAAGCAGGCTATTATTGATAACAGAGTATTGTAACCAGAGCAGATCGTATTCACCGTCAAATACGTACTCGGCATCGTCAGTAATCAGCAAATCACCGTCGCCATACTGTTGCTCTATCCATGTTTTCATCACACCATCATAGCGATGGCAGAACACCTCAACGCGCCAGCCCTGTTCGAGGAACCCCCCAATCAAATCCGCAGTGGCAAAAGCCTCATCCTGATAATCGGAGAGCTGATGAGTACTGATAAAAACGCATGGCATAGTTCAGAAACCTTAACTAAAGGAGGATCGCACGGCGAAGTGGGATTACTTTACTAAAAAAGTACCGTCTTAACCGTCCAATAAAACGACAAACTACGTACTAACTTGCGGAATCATAACCACCCGCATAG
>NZ_JSXC01000073.1 GCF_000803215.1 Pectobacterium fontis | reverse complement strand
CCTATGACCCGATAGGGCTGCTGGGTGGCCTGAGACCTCAAGCCTATGTTCATAACCCGTTAGAATGGGTTGATCCGCTGGGGTTGGCTAAAGAGGCCTGTGATCCTCCGAATAAGCCGGAAACAAAAGTTGTTAAGGCTAAAAGTCGCAGAGATGCAATTACTCAGGCTAAAGATCATGCTCAAGTTCCTCGTAATTCAAGAGGTGGAGAAGATATTGGCATGGATGAATTAAATAAAACCAGTCGGGGAAAAAATTGGGAAGAAATGAAATCAAAAGGAGCAAAAGTTTTAGGTAGGAGAAATCCTGATGGTGATAACTATTGGTTTGAACATCCTGATGGACATCCTGATGCTGGTCAGCTTAATATTCCAGAACACCATGGGAGTGGACATGTTCATTCTGTTAACTCTAAAGGTGAGGAGATCATATTTACATGGTGAAAAATGAAAGGATTATAAAATTCCCCCTTCCTGATTGGAATGAACCATTTGTTCTTAATGATGATTTAGATGCTTATTGTATTTGCTATCAATATGATTTTGACCAAAATGGCTTTGGCCCTTACGGCTTTAATACCGATAATGGAAAAAAAATAATCAATGCGGTTTTTGATGATAATTTATATTATTTAAATAAATCAAATATGGAGAAGGTTACAAAAAGCCAACTTGTTAAAAAGAAGGGGGTTTATGTTTATTCAAAACAGAAACCTATTGGTGATTTATATTGTATTTTTGAAAGTTACAAAAAAAGTTGTCTTAAAAATGAAATTAAGAAGAGAAAGTCTTTACCATTATCTCCCGAGCCAATAAAGCCTGTCGTTTTTAAGTTAATGGAAGGTGGTCAGATTTATAGTAAAGATATAAAAGAAATTCTAGATATGGGGTATGGTGTTTTTATTATAAATCACTATATGCCGGAAGCAGGTGATGCTTTTATTTTTTTTGATAATGATTTGTATTTTTTATTTAAAAAATGTGCAATGAGTTTAAATGTTGGTTGCTTGGTTGTTGATTCTATAAATAAATTAAATTCGTGGTAGGCTTGTATTAATTAAAAAGCCGGAGGCGATCGCAATGATCCTTCCGGCTTTTTATTTTTAGCAGCTTGTATTTTACACCAGCATCGTCCCCACTTCAGCCCGAATCGTTATCCTGCCGGGCAGCGCCTCAATCCTTAACGACTGGCCGGGTAACCCGCTCAGGGGAAGCCAGTCGCCGACCAGTGTCAGTTCGCCGTTGTCACTCACCGAGTCTGCCCCTTCACTTCATCCGATACCGACTTACGGCCAACCAGTTCATCCATCGACACCTGAAGCACATCAGCGATGTTAACCACCGTCTCAAGGTGCGGGGCGCTCACGCCTTTTTCCCAGCGATTATAGACACGCGGGTCAACGCTAAGGCGTTCGGCGAGCCTGACCTGACTCAGATTACGGGCTTCACGCAACAAGCGGTACGGCGCAGGGGCGCGAATCGCCGTCGAAAGTGGTGTACGAAGACGGCAGCGAAACGCGGTTTGGTTACGATGTTGAAGGTAACCTGACGGCGGTGACGGATGCGCTGGGGCAGCGTTATCAGTTCCGTTACGGGGCGTTCGATAATTTGCTGGAAGCGACGGACCCGCTGGGGGCGACGGTACGCTACCACTATAACGCGGAAGCGGTGTTCGCCGGGGTAACGAACA
>NZ_JSXC01000072.1 GCF_000803215.1 Pectobacterium fontis | reverse complement strand
GTTCGCCGGGGTAACGAACAGTCAGGGGCGGGACTGGACGTACGGCTTTGACTCCAGTGGACGGCTGAGCGAGGAGCGTCATTACGACGGTCGGGTGTACCGCTATCAGTATGATGTGGCAGACCGTCTGGTGGAGCGCGCCGCGCCGGATGGCAGTGCATTGCATTACGAACATGATGCAGCAGGACGGATAACGCGTATCACGGCACGCAAAGCGGATGGTGAAACGGACGGCATCACGGAACTGGCGTATGACGTGGCCGGTCGGTTGACCAAAGCCGCCAGCCCGGATGCGGTGGTGGAATACGCCTATAACCGGGCAGGGCAGGTGACGTCGGAAACGGTGAACGGCGAGGCGGTGCAAAGCGGTTATGACGCGGGCGGTCAGCGTGCGGTGGTGGAGGGGATTCTGGCGCCACTGCAACTGGGGTGGCAGTCGGGGCGGCTGTCGTCGCTGGGTATCGGTTCACACCAGCCGTTGCAGTTCAGCCACACGTCAGCGGGAGACGAGCAGCGGCGCAGTAACGGCAGCGGGTTCGCATTACGTCACGAATGGAGCCCGACGGGGCTGTTGCAGCGTCAGGCGCTGGAAGGGGCGGATGGTCGGGTGAATGACGTGCTGGAGCGCCGCTACCAGTACGATGTGCTGGACCGTCTGACGGGCATCAGCGACAGCCACTGGGGCGAGCAGGCGTTCCGGCTGAACGGCGCGGGTCAGGTGACAGCGGAGCGTCGTGATGAGGGACGGCGGCGTCAGGCGCGGCTGTTTGGCTACGACAGTGAACAGAACCTGTGCGAGGTGTCGCAGATAGCGCCGGGTCTGGGTGAAACGCTGAAGGTGCAGGATGCGGTGGTGCAGGCGTCGGCGCGATATGATG
>NZ_JSXC01000071.1 GCF_000803215.1 Pectobacterium fontis | reverse complement strand
AATGTGGCATTACGCGAAAGTTGCTGAACGCAACCTGCGCGCAACACACATTATGTCGGCGCCGGGCAGGGTAAGGGCGCGCTGCGGGCTGCTTCGGCATCGGTGTGCGGCTGGCCGCCGGGGTTCGGCGCTTGGGCGCGGAGTGGCGCACAGGGCTTCGCCCTATGCTGCGGACATCGGCGTGCTTCCCTGGCTCTGACGGTGTGGCCGCCGTCCCTGGCGGCGGAAGTGCCAGTGCTAATCCTCGGCCAACGTCAACCCCAAAGCAGAAGCCGTTCCTTCGTCACGGCGCTTAACGGCGTCACCTCGCCCCCGCCCCAACCCCGCTGCACTGGCTGCGCCCGGCTCGCAGTCGCGTTGCTCCTTGCTCGTTCCCGTGCTCGCCATCTCCGCCCCGTGCGGCCCCCGCCGGGGGGCCTCCCTGCTTAACGTCTTCTCTTGCGGGCTTCGCCAGCCCGCACCCGGCAGACGCTTCACCGTCCCACAGCAAGCTGCGGAACGGCTCGCGCCGCGCTAAAACCCGGTTCATTAACACAACGACTAATGGCAGCGGCTGCCGCCGCTGCTATGATGTGGCTTATGCAGACAGGGCAGTCACAGCGTGGCGGTAGCGTGTCCGGGGGGTAAAGTGCGCGTCGGGGTGTTCGGGTTAAGGTGGTGTTAAATAGCCCGAAAATGCTGTCTGAAAAGGGTGTTGCTTCAATGGGTTAAGTGCGCTAAAAAGTACGACCGTGTCAGGATCGTCCCTATGACCCGATAGGGCTGCTGGGTGGCCTGAGACCTCAAGCCTATGTTCATAATCCGTTGGAGTGGGTTGATCCGCTGGGGCTGACTAAAGCGGGATGTCCTTTAAAAGATTCTCCGCTTGGTAAAAATGGCGTTGAAATTGAAAGAACTGTATCTAAAAAAGGTAACGTGAAAGTAGACACGTTATTTGAGAACTCAAATGATGCAAAAAATTGGGCGGCAGAGAAATTGGGTCCAGGAAAAACAAGGATGTATGATAGTAATGGAAAATGGATAGGTTGGCAGAATAAATCAGGTGACTCAGTTTATTGGGGGCATAATGATTGGGGAAAAGGTGTTGGCAAGTCAACATATCCTCATTTGAATATTAATATTAATGGGGAAAAAGGGCATCTTTTCTTAAGAGATAAAATAATTAACAGGGGGCAATGGGATGACTTTTCAAACGCTCTCAAATGAAAATGATGAGTTGTTTAAGATTGCGTCAGAGGCTTTTTTGAAAGGGTGGACCTTTAGTGAACAAAGGTTAACTGTTAATTTAATAACGTCAGATGATGATGAGTTGACAGTATATATAGAAACTGATGTGGTGCAGTCATCACCAATATATTTAAATGAAGATTTAAATATATGCCGTTTATCTATACAGGATATGCATGAAGTACTAGCTGTTCAATATGGTTATTATGTTCCTCCTAGCGATTTTTGTGATTTAATGAAGTGGTCATCAGAGTGTTACTCATTTTTTTATGGTAAGAAAAATGATTTTAAATATCTTGCCTCTTTTGTTGGTTATGAAAAATACGTATCTTGTCCAGTTAAGTGTTTAGAAAATATATCTTGGGTTGTTAAGTAATAAAAAGCCGGAAGCGATCTAACGATCCTTCCGGCTTTTTATTTTTAGCGGCTTGTGTTATTACGCCAGCATCGTCCCCACCTCAGCCCGAATCGTTATCTTACCGGGCAGCACTTCAATCATTAACAACTGGTCGAGTAACCCGCTTTGGGTAAGCCAGTCGCCCGCCAGTGTCAGTTCGCCATTGTCACTGACCCAATCCGCGCCTTCCGTCTCGTTGCCGTCGAGTTCAGCCATCAGCGCGGCGATATCGGTATCCTCATCCAGTCGCGTCAGCATCAGCCCGTTGCGGTAAAGCTGGATACGGAACAACGTATTGGCGGTAAAACCTGCCAGTGCCAGTTCGTCGCCCGTTAACGTCAGCTCCGGCAGTTCACCGTGGTGGAAAGCGGTCTTGATGCTCATCGTGCGCTCTCCACGTTTAACCCACCGGGAAAGCGGTTCAGCCACTGGGTTGCCGCACGTTCATCGAATGGGGCGATGCTGAGGGCTTGCAGGTTGCCCCAGAGTTCGTGGATATCCTGCGTGGTAATCACAATGCAGCCGGGCATGATGCGCAGCCTGAGCGGTTGCCCGGTGGAAAATCCGGCGTCCTTGAGCCACTGCCCGGCGATGTTGATAGCGGGGGTGTCGTGGTTGCCTTTAATCGGTCGATAGCCGACGCGGGTAAA
>NZ_JSXC01000070.1 GCF_000803215.1 Pectobacterium fontis | reverse complement strand
GGGTTAAGGCGGTGTTAAACTGGCGAAAAACGTGACTTAAAAAGCACGTTGCATCAATGGGTTAAGTGCGCTAAAAAGTACGACTGCGTCAGGATCGTCCCTATGACCCGATAGGGCTAAGAGGTGGTACACGACCTCAAGCCTACGTCCATAATCCTCTAGAGTTCTGTGATCCTTTGGGATTAGCTAAAGCTGGATGTCCAGATAAAGCTCTCAAAGAGATAATGCAGAAGATGGATCAGCCAGGTAAAGAAGTTAGTGTTACCGTTGGTTCTAAAGAAGAGGCTGAGGATGTTCTAAGAGGATATATATCCAGCGATAAAGCTTCTGCAAACGGTGGATTCAGGAATACCACAGATCAGAAATTACCATCAGGGAAAAAATCTGAATCCGGTTCAAGTTGGCTCCCTGATGGCAAAGGGGCTTACGATAAGCCAGGAACTTATCACTATGACGCAGCAGATTCAAATGCGAAGGCTGGCGATCATGCTTTACTTGGGGATCACCTCCAAGTTCATACTTATGAAGGAAAAATAATAAGGATATTTTACTAGGATTAGCTAAGGAGATAAAAATGGCATCAGATATTAGTCCATACAACCCTTACCCTTATGGTTTTAGAGGGGATGTTAAAAAGGGCGCGTATTGTGAAATAGATATTGATGAAGGAAAGGGAACAAGATTCATTATTATTAGGCCAAGAGCCTATTTTCCTAGTGATTCTGTTGATAGAAAAATGGAATTAATAGAGAAGGGAATTATGTCTGTTGAGGAGATGTATCCTGAAATAAATAAATTGGGGTATATTCCTGATAGGTTAGAGGTTTTTTGGTTATACAATTTAAATATTTGTGATATAGATAAAGTATATCTTGAAGACTCAGACTCTGAAGTTTTTGCAGCGAATGTAAAATATGATGAATATTATACATTTGATGATTTTTATAAATGCATGGACTTTGTAAAGAAAGAGTTTGGCGTTAGCGAAAAGGATTTTAAAAAGGACTGGGAAACTAGTTATCCTCAGTATTAGTAAAATATATGTAAGAAGCCGGAAGCGATCACTACGATCCTTCCGGCTTTTTTATTTTTAGCGTCTTGCGTATTACGCCAGCATATTCCC
>NZ_JSXC01000007.1 GCF_000803215.1 Pectobacterium fontis | reverse complement strand
GCTTATGTCCACAACCCATTAGAATGGGTTGATCCGCTGGGGCTGACTAAATCGGGTTGTGATGGTGAAAATAGCCCTGAGAATTCAAAAAAACCTGATCCGTCAGCAGGTGGGCATTACTCAGGAACGGAGAAACCAAGAACCACAGGCGCTACACCAAACTCCATGTATACGCATATTGACCCAAAAACAGGAAAAGCTGTTCAAAATGCAATATATGATAACAATGGTGATGTAATTGGCCATGTAGATTTTAAAAATCATGGGATAGAATCTGGTCATTATCACTTATTCCCTGAACCTGGTAATCCAGCGTCTGGACATGGTCCTGGTAAACCACATTATCCTCATTCAGGTATACCTTCAGGATGGGATGCTCTCCCTCCGGGAATTGAACCTCACACTCCTATAGGAAAGTGAAATATTTTATGATCATAGATATGCTAGATGAAATAACGAATGGGTATGATGGGATTATTAAAAAGATTAACTTTATTTCCTTTGATAGTGTGATTGTTGAAGTCTCTGTTATACGGAGATCTGATAGGGAATGGGTTAATGTAGAGTTTGAATTGAAAGGGTTGGTTGAGTTTGCTGTTAAGCAAAAAATAAAGTGCATCAATACAGTAATGAGTGGTGGTATATCTTATCAATGTATAGATGATATTCATTATATTGACTTTTCTCCATATTCTGATGATATGGAAGATGTTAGTGACTATCGTATGTCAGATGTGTATTTTGCTGCAAAAGAAATTGAGTATAGTATTAACCCTTACTCTGATATATAAGGTGGTAGGGCTTTAATTATAAGTTTATTGGTTTCCTAATCAGCCTATAAATAAAATCCGGAAGCGATCACCTGATCCTTCCGGCTTTTTATTTTATTAGCGGTCAGGTTATTTTTTATAAATTAATCTGTGTCTCAATAATAATCCTGCCTCTTTCCACCGTCACAGTCACGGGCATCCCGGTGATAAAACCGGACTCTTCGAGCCAGCGGCCTTTAAGGTTGATGGCGGAGGGCGGGTTGGATTTACCATTGTGCGGGGCGTATCCCACGGTGTAGTAACGCTCTGTTCTGGCGGGTTTATTAAGTGTGACGTCTGACTTAGAATGTGCCTTAGCCATAGTAACTACTCCTGTTAGTTGCTTGTGGTGAGCGGCGTGGGTGTGCTCGTAACACATCCGCGCCGCGTTCGTTTTAATCCTTCTCTTTGCCCATCGGCTTTGTCACTCGTGCCATAGTCTGGGAAACCTGACTCTTCACAATGATGGCATCCAGCACGGCTTTAGCGACTTCCTGCTCTTCGGCAGGCATGGCGGCGACGGCTTCAAATCTCAGCTTCAGCTCATCTTCCGGCTCACGTTCGCCGGGTTCAAACAGCAGAAAATCAGATGACACATGCAGCACAATAGCGAGCTTCTTTAAGGCCTCGGCGGTAGGTTGTGAGCTACCGGCTTCGTAGCGTTTAATCTGCTGTACATGAATACCGGTGGCGTCAGAGAGGCCTTGTTGTGTCAAACCACGCTTCTTGCGCAGTTCAATCACACGTTGAGAAAAGCTCATGGTAGTTAACCAGTCTGGAATAGATACCATGATACTAACCCCCCTGAAAAATCCCTCTTGATAAAGGTATCATATAGTGTACCATTAAAGTATTCAATATGAATCTTGACGTGTTTTTGAGGAAATCCGTTTATGGCACGCATCCCCGAATCCGAGTTGCAGCACCTGAAAGCCGCCGTGTCACTGGTTGAGGTGGTGCGTGGTCAAGGTCGCAAGGTGGTGAAGCGCGGTAAAGACTGGGTGGTGCTGTGTCCGTTCCATCAGGAGAAAACCCCTTCTTGCGTTATCAGTCCGGAGAAGAACCTGTATCACTGCTTCGGCTGTGATGCAGGCGGCTCTGTGCTGGACTGGGTGATGAAGACGGAAGGGTTAAGCCTGCCTCATGCGGTCGACAAGCTGCGGGGTGAACTGGGAAATGTGCCCGCCGCTGCGCCGCTGCCGCCTGTGTCGGATATCGCTAATGAACAGGAAAGGCAGGCGTTGCTGCATCGCGTTACCGAGTTTTATCACCACACTTTGCTCAATGCGCCGGAGGCCATCGCCTATCTGGAAAAGCGTCGCCTGAATCATCCTGAGTTAGTCGCCGCCTTCAAGCTGGGGTTCGCCAACCGGACATTGGGCTATCGCCTGCCATCAAGCAAACTGAAAGACGGGGCAACCGTTCGCAGCCAGTTGCAGGCCATCGGTGTGCTGCGTTCCAGCGGCCATGAACATCTGGCGGGGTCGTTAGTGGTGCCGGTTATCGACCTTAACGGTCCGGTGCGGGAGCTGTACGGGCGCAAGGTGGGTGACAGGTTGCGTGCCGGAACACCCAATCACCTGTATCTGCCGGGGCCACATGGCGGGGTGTGGAACGAGCAGGCGTTAGTAGCGAGTAAGTCGGTTATCTTATGCGAATCGCTTATCGATGCGATGTCGTTCTGGGTGGCAGGCTACCGCAACGTGACAGCGGCGTATGGGGTGAACGGGTTCACTGATGAGATGCGGAAAGCCTTTATCCAGCACGGTGTGAAACAGGCGCTGATCGCGTTCGATAACGACGCGGCAGGGGATGAAGGCGCGGTGAAACTGGCTTCGTCTCTGGTTGCTGATGGCATCACGCCGTTCCGGGTGGTGTTCCCGACGGGCATGGATGCGAACGAGTACCTGTGCAAAGTCTCCGAGCCGGAGCAGGCGTTCCGTGCGGTGGTAGAAGGTGCAATGGCGATGGGGGAAGCAGTGAACGCTGAACCTGAATCTGTGGCACAACGGAAAGCCGCGCCACAGCCTGAAAAAACGTCTCAATCTGCCTCTTCCTTAGTTGCCGGGGTTGTGGTTGAAGCGTTGCCGAACGGTGAAGTTGAAATCACCTTATCCGGCCAGCAGTGGCGCATCCGGGGTATGGCGTCGGTAAAGGTGGGTAGCGGCGTGATGAAGGTGAACGCGCAGGTGCTGGACACGGAAAGCGGCGTGGTGTTCGCGGACAGCGTGGACATGATGAGTGCGCGTTCACGAGTGGGGTATGCGCGGCTGGCTGCGTCAGAGCTGGGGTTAGCGGAAAGCGATATCAAACAGCGCTTAGGTCGTGTGCTGCTGGCACTGGAGAATCACCTTGCTCAACCCGAAACCGCCAGTGACACCACACCGGATATTAGCGATGAACAACGGGATGCGGCGCTGGCGTTACTCAAAGATCCGAACCTGATTAGCCGACTGACGGATGACCTTGCGGCCTGTGGCGTGGTCGGCGAATCGACCAACTTAGTAGCGGGTTATCTGGCAGCGGTGTCGCGCAAGCTGGACAGGCCGTTGGCGGTGCTTATCCAATCGTCGAGCGCGGCGGGAAAATCCAGCCTGATGGATGCGGTGCTGAACCTGATACCGCCTGAAGAACGCTTACAGTACAGCGCCATGACAGGCCAGAGTCTGTTCTATCTGGGTGAAACGAACCTGCAACACAAGATACTGGCGATAGCGGAAGAAGAAGGCGTGCGGCAGGCGGCGTATGCGCTGAAGCTGTTGCAGAGTGATGGCGAGTTAACCATCGCCAGTACGGGCAAGGATGATGCCACAGGAAACCTCGTCACCAAGCAGTACACGGTAAAAGGCCCGGTGATGCTGATGCTGACGACAACCGCCATCGACGTGGATGAAGAACTGCTGAACCGTTGCCTGGTTCTCACGGTAAACGAATCCCGCGAACAGACGGAAGCGATACATGCCTTGCAGCGGCATAAACAGACGCTGGAAGGG
>NZ_JSXC01000069.1 GCF_000803215.1 Pectobacterium fontis | reverse complement strand
AATTTACTATGCCACTACAGAGATCTTCATCACTGCATAGTTGTCGCGTTCAAAGGAAGTACAATTATCGATGTATTCAGGGCTGTAGTTGTGGTTTTTAGTTTCGTCACCGGACGGTGAAAAATCGGGGATATCGATGAGGAAAAGCAAACGACTCTGTGTTCCAAGCATCACATTGCCAGGATGGATGTCCCCGTGAGAAACCCCCAGTCCGTGCAAGTGCTCAACGGCGGCGACAAACTTATCAATGAGGTCGATTTTTTCATCATCCGGAACCACCATTTTATCCCAGGTTTCTCCCTGTACCTGATCCGTGACCATGTACAGACTTGATGATTTGGATGCAATACCGAATTCACGAATTTCAGGCAGATACGTTGGTTTAACTAAAGAAAGCTGCTCAACCTGTTTTAAAAACTTCATAACCTGGAAGTTTATTGACGGATCGTCTCCCTGCCCCCCCACGTTCAGCCAAGCCTTCACGACCCTTCCACCCGAGATATAGACTTCTTTGTCGGATGTTTCTACCAGAAAGTCATCGTCTTCCCGGTACTGACGAGAGTGGTTGATAGCATGCCGGTAAGGGTCAAGCTCAGTATCATCAAATGTTGGGATAGCCTTGCCCGCAGGTTCGGCCTGTTTCAGGACATCAAAGAATTCAGTCGCGGAAGCAAATTTTGCAGCAACGGCATCCAGTAATACATATGAATACCAGTGTTGGCTGTTTAGCATATTGTCCTGTACTACCTTCAGACTCTTTGGCGACATGCGCTTACCGCTTAACAAGTGCCAGGCTACAAGGCCCAGGGCATGAACATCCTGCTGAAAAGGCGTAAGCTCGCCCTCATCAAGCATGTCTTTTACCTCGACTGCACCTACGGATAAGAGCTTACGGTAATCGCCGACTGTTCCGGCTGGCCGGTGGTATGCCGAAATAAAGTTCGAAAGGGCAACTTCTTTTGAAGGTGAAATCCACAGGCTGTGATCGGCGATATCCCTGTGCGCAATTTTCATCTCATGGAGATCGCTAAACTTAGCAATGAGCAGTTTAACCACATTCAAGCGATCAATATCAGAAAACGCCTTGCCATATTTTCCGATAAATTCGTTAAACCGGACATGACCCGGCGGAAGCTCATAGACTTCGCTGTACTCGGCCGTCACCTCGTCTTTCTGAAAACTCGTCAGAGACCTCAGGCAGTGGTTATACAGGTCACGGTTCTGGTGATTGATGTGCTGTAACACTTCGCGCTCACGTGAAACGATCTGAGCTCGTCCTTCCGGGGTGTTCGCTTTCGTTCCCGCGATATTCCTAAAATCCCACACTCTGAGTAGCGCTTCGCTGTTCGTTGATATCTCAGATTTTGCCAGATATTCCCGATACGCCTTTTTAGGATGTTCGAAAATCATATCCTTAGCTTCGTAGCCATTAACTCTCAGGGCTTTTGGTGCCGTCTGAGGCCCCAGGAACAGGTTATCAAAAAGAGGAAAATCCTTGTTAAGAACCTCGGAGCCTCGATGCGGTTTGAAGTAGCTATTGAATGTCCTGCGATCGGCAAACTTCAGAAAATCTTTTAACGAGATCGTATGATGGAGTTGTTCCTCCGGCAGCACGCTGAAGTCCGCATTGCCGGTCATCACAACAAAGAAATGAACAATCGGGGTATAGCCTTTGTTCGTAAAACGGTCTACCAGACGCTTGAGTTTGTTGTCCAGCATGAATTTTTTGCCACGGGTCACGCTTACGGGCGAGCGCCCCATGTTCTTGTCACCCTTATACCAGGTATCTCCGCGCGCGGTTACAGGCTGATGGTTCCAGTCTTTAAGTTCAACAATGATCACGTTGCAGTGTGTGACAATAACTAAATCGAATTCACCCTCTATTTTTGCCTCAACAAATCGAAAACCTGCATAACCTTTCCAGGGGAACATTCCATTGCCGGTAAAACCATAGCTTTGTAGTTGCTCACCAATTGAGCCGCCACGGACAGGCTTGTCAGACTTAGATACGTTGACTGAAAAAGCAGCCTTTATTTTCTCGATAGCCAACACTTCCTGCTCTTGTAAGCCACCATCCCACATTTCAACTTCCAACGGAGTTCCCCTTAGATTTCAGTCTAAATTTGCTTAGAAAGCAGGTCATTAAAAACAGAAGGTTTTATTTGACAATCATATTCAGATAACGCTTTCTAACATCGAGTGTCACACGCTCGTTGAACTCAAATGAAAGCACACCGCCGTAGACCCAGTCTGGATTTGCTTCACTCACGTAATCACAAGCCTGAAAATCCCCGTAGTGCTTCTCCCACAGGTAATCGTGCAGGTGAAAAAAGAAATCCTCAAAATTGATACCATAATAACATTCAGACAATAATTGTGACTCCACATGACGCTCTCGTTTTTCAGAACCAAATACGGCATCAAGATAGTTCAAAGCACCTTTTTCAATCTGTCTGAGCCTTTCTTTTGTTGTGTCGTGGCGGCACTGGAAGGCACAGAACAGGTAATATCGGGGGTTGGCGGAACTGGATGATCGGGAACCCATATTTTTCATCGTTATCCCTACCTTTGCAAAGGTGGGGTCAGCGACGTCAGCCCCTAGGTAAACCCAGATGTCGCGGGACTCGAAATTCAGCTTATCGCGTTCCATGACGTAAGCCATTTTGTAGTCGTCGTCAGGAATAGGCAGGTCGTATGACTGCTGTGGTTTTTTCATGGTTCATTCTCAGCGTGAGTCTAAAGTGAAATACTATATAACAGGCAGGGGGAAATGCCCTGAATAAAGTTGGAATAACTGTATTTGAAGAGCGCAACAAAATGCATAATTAATTAACCCTGCAGCATGACAGTATTGATTACCCAGGTTGCATTAACTTTCAACCTCAACCAGAGGCCCATCATAAGCGGCTGTTACTTCGAGTATAAGCAACATCAGTCCCTCCGACTTGGCCCTGCCTTTTATGTTTTTAATAATGTCACTATAAGCATAATGACGATCAGGGGAATTTTCATTTAGGATATTGTCTATACCCTTAACACTTAATTTTTTCAACTGTGCCTTTATAACGTTCTCGATATCGCGGCGCCCCATTTCAATTTGATTTGGATGAAAATCAAAAAACTTCCCCGTCAATTATTTCATTGATAACAGAGGAGTGCCAAACAATCCCAACCTGCGGGCCAGCCTTATCAGTAACACCGACGCTGCCAACATAGATCCCTGCATGAATAGCAGCAACGCGACCAATATTAATGTTGCAACCAAGTATATTCACACCCCCTTTATTATTATAATAAAATACTGAAGCACCGGGCATCCCACTACTTGAAGCACTGTCAATTAAAAACCTCCTTGCATTTTTCCATTGTAATTTTGGATTTGTAACTATTGTGGCTCTTTTCCACAAACTTGTGTGCAATTCAATATTGTAGCCTTCGTAACATCCAACAAAGCGTAATCAATTCCACTTCCCGGATTAGAAAAAATGTTGGGTTTAGATTTGCTTTTGGCTGTTTCGAAATCAAAAGCAGGATTCGCCAGTAAATGTACACCAGCATCAAGGAGTATTTCAAACATCCCGTTTTTCGAAGCAACATACCCCTCATCACCAACAGCGTAACTTATAGCGCTTAACCAGTCATGTTTTCCTAGTAGATAAGATAAAGCACCGGAATGTGAACAGACTATCTTTTTATTAACAGAACTCTGTATCTCCTTCCTTTTTCCAGTATCTGCAACAATAGCATCACAGGCTATCTCTACCTCATAAATATAAGCATTTGTAGAATTCTGTCGGTGTTTTGAGAAGCTTAGTGCATGGGTTTTAGCTGCTGCAAAGGTGTCAGTCAACCATATGCAATTAACAGGGGTATCAAGTTCACCTTTGCCAGTGACACCGATACGAAATTGCTTAATGCCTGGCACGATAGTTCCATGATACAAAATCATAAAATCCTCAACTAGTTAAAAACTTCCTTTCAGCCCAGAGTAATATTCATATAGGTATTTTCAATACGCCATTTTTGTAGGTTCTTAGATATCAATCAGAAATCACGCATGAATGAATTCTTTTGAATGACATCGCCATATAATTATCTTTAAAATATTTTTTATTATCTCTGACCCCAGTAACTTTTCCCTTTCCACGTTACCGTTAATCCATCACTGGTCTTTGTTAGTTGACCCTGTGCCACAATGTGAGAGGTGATCTGTCCTTGATTTAG
>NZ_JSXC01000068.1 GCF_000803215.1 Pectobacterium fontis | reverse complement strand
TCCAGATTGTTAAAGAGCAAAATACTTCGCAGCATACTGTTGCCAATACGCTCTGAAGTCTTTTTTAATGGTGGAGCTATGCGGGATCGAACCGCAGACCTCCTGCGTGCAAAGCAGGCGCTCTCCCAGCTGAGCTATAGCCCCATCTCTACTTACAGATACCTTACATACCACTCACGCGAGAGTTGGTAGGCCTGAGTGGACTTGAACCACCGACCTCACCCTTATCAGGGGTGCGCTCTAACCACCTGAGCTACAAGCCTATTAAGGTATTTCTGCTCGTTATTTTCATCAGACAATCTG
>NZ_JSXC01000067.1 GCF_000803215.1 Pectobacterium fontis | reverse complement strand
TATTTTCATCAGACAATCTGTGTGAGCACTTCACTTAACGCACATCTTCTTGGTAAGGAGGTGATCCAACCGCAGGTTCCCCTACGGTTACCTTGTTACGACTTCACCCCAGTCATGAATCACAAAGTGGTAAGCGCCCTCCCGAAGGTTAAGCTACCTACTTCTTTTGCAACCCACTCCCATGGTGTGACGGGCGGTGTGTACAAGGCCCGGGAACGTATTCACCGTAGCATTCTGATCTACGATTACTAGCGATTCCGACTTCATGGAGTCGAGTTGCAGACTCCAATCCGGACTACGACGTACTTTATGAGGTCCGCTTGCTCTCGCGAGGTCGCTTCTCTTTGTATACGCCATTGTAGCACGTGTGTAGCCCTACTCGTAAGGGCCATGATGACTTGACGTCATCCCCACCTTCCTCCAGTTTATCACTGGCAGTCTCCTTTGAGTTCCCGGCCTAACCGCTGGCAACAAAGGATAAGGGTTGCGCTCGTTGCGGGACTTAACCCAACATTTCACAACACGAGCTGACGACAGCCATGCAGCACCTGTCTCAGAGTTCCCGAAGGCACCAAAGCATCTCTGCTAAGTTCTCTGGATGTCAAGAGTAGGTAAGGTTCTTCGCGTTGCATCGAATTAAACCACATGCTCCACCGCTTGTGCGGGCCCCCGTCAATTCATTTGAGTTTTAACCTTGCGGCCGTACTCCCCAGGCGGTCGATTTAACGCGTTAGCTCCGGAAGCCACGCCTCAAGGGCACAACCTCCAAATCGACATCGTTTACAGCGTGGACTACCAGGGTATCTAATCCTGTTTGCTCCCCACGCTTTCGCACCTGAGCGTCAGTCTTTGTCCAGGGGGCCGCCTTCGCCACCGGTATTCCTCCAGATCTCTACGCATTTCACCGCTACACCTGGAATTCTACCCCCCTCTACAAGACTCTAGCCTGCCAGTTTCAAATGCAGTTCCCAAGTTAAGCTCGGGGATTTCACATCTGACTTAACAGACCGCCTGCGTGCGCTTTACGCCCAGTCATTCCGATTAACGCTTGCACCCTCCGTATTACCGCGGCTGCTGGCACGGAGTTAGCCGGTGCTTCTTCTGCGGGTAACGTCAATCAATAAGGATATTAGCCTTATTGCCTTCCTCCCCGCTGAAAGTGCTTTACAACCCGAAGGCCTTCTTCACACACGCGGCATGGCTGCATCAGGCTTGCGCCCATTGTGCAATATTCCCCACTGCTGCCTCCCGTAGGAGTCTGGACCGTGTCTCAGTTCCAGTGTGGCTGGTCATCCTCTCAGACCAGCTAGGGATCGTCGCCTAGGTGGGCCATTACCCCGCCTACTAGCTAATCCCATCTGGGCACATCCGATGGCAAGAGGCCCTAAGGTCCCCCTCTTTGGTCCGAAGACGTTATGCGGTATTAGCTACCGTTTCCAGTAGTTATCCCCCTCCATCAGGCAGTTTCCCAGACATTACTCACCCGTCCGCCGCTCGTCACCCAGAGAGCAAGCTCTCCTGTGCTACCGCTCGACTTGCATGTGTTAGGCCTGCCGCCAGCGTTCAATCTGAGCCATGATCAAACTCTTCAATTTAAGATTTGTTTGATTTGCTGAACTCGTCAGCGATGCTCAAAGAATTAAAACTGTTTATTCGTAATGAATTTACTGTTGTTCACTCTTCAAGACTTTTT
>NZ_JSXC01000066.1 GCF_000803215.1 Pectobacterium fontis | reverse complement strand
TGATCTGTCCTTGATTTAGCGCTCACCTTGTTTTCAAATCAATCAACGAAAGCGAGGTCACTATGTCAAGACAACAATATACTCCGGAGTTCAAGCGCAGAGCTGTTGCATTGCTGCGCGAAAGCGGCAAGTCTGTTGCCCGTATGGCACAGGAGCTTGATATCAAAGAGAACACGCTCTACAACTGGAAAAAACTCTATCAGGATAAGGCGGGGGCTGCTTTCTCCAACACGCCACAGCTTTCCGAACAGGAACTGGAGATCCGCCGTCTTAAAGCCAAAATCGCTGAACTGGAAGAGGATAAACTTATCCTGAAAAAAGCGGCGGCGTTCTTTGCGCGGGAAAGCCGCTAAGATACGCCATGGTCACTCAGTTATCGGCTTTCCACGCAGTGAAGCGAATTTGCCTGTTGCTCAATGTCAGCAGGCGGGGTTACCAGTCATGGCGCAACCGAACACCCAGCCAACGACAGTTGTCTGACGACACCCTGAGCCAGAGGCTGATTCAGTTGCATCACGACAGCCGGGGGACTTACGGTATCCGGCGCCTGCAAAGTGATTTACGCGATGAGCAACGATTTCACGGCAAGGCACGTATCAGCCGCCTGATGAAACAGTCAGGTCTGAAAGCGGCGAATCTGGTTCGTTATAAAGTGACGACCAACAGCCGGCATGATTATCCGGTCGCGCCCAATCTGCTGAACCGGGCGTTTAATCCGTCAGCGGCGAATATCGCGTGGGCGTCAGATATCACGTATATCCGCACGGGAGAAGGCTGGCTGTATCTGGCGACGGTGATTGACCTGTATTCCAGACGCATTATCGGCCTGAGTCTGAGTAATCGCCTGAAAAAGCAGTTGGTGATTGACGCGTTAGAGATGGCAATAAAACAGCGCAGACCGACGGGGAAGGTCATCGTGCATTCGGACAGAGGTAGCCAGTACGCCAGCCATCGGTATCGTGAGATATTGAAAAACAATGATTTAGTCTGCTCAATGAGCGGGAAAGGCTGCTGTTATGATAATGCGGTAATGGAAAGCTTCTACCACACGCTGAAAACGGAACTGATGCAGGGTAAAGCGTTTAGCAGTAGAGAGCAGGCAATGAACGCCCTGTTTGATTATATTGAGGTGTTTTACAATCGCCGCCGCAGGCACTCAACGCTGGGTTATCAAACGCCGGTGCATTATGAAATGGCAGCGTAATTAGGTGGGAATAATTTCGGGGACAGATCAAG
>NZ_JSXC01000065.1 GCF_000803215.1 Pectobacterium fontis | reverse complement strand
ACCGTCACCGCATCTCCGGCGTTGACGTCATTACCGACTTTACCGGTCACGGCGATGGTCTGGCCGGACTCGGCAGCATTAATCACATTATCTGACGTGACATCATCAATAGAGATGGATGCGGCTGGCGCAATGGTATCGACACCGTAAGTGTGACTGGCGTTAGCGGTGGTGACGTTACCGGCTGGATCGCGGGTGGTCACGCTGGCACTCACATCGCTATTCGCGGCGAGTACCGAACCCGGCACATTTACGTTCCAGGTTTTATCGGCATTCACCGTCGTCTGGTAGGTCTCAGAGCCGACAGTAACCGTCACCGCATCTCC
>NZ_JSXC01000064.1 GCF_000803215.1 Pectobacterium fontis | reverse complement strand
AATTTACTATGCCACTACAGTAGGATGCGTGATTGCCTATAAAGGTAAAGTGGTTTCCAAAGCTTCACACAATCTCCGGGCCACCATCACGCTGAGATAGACGTCATTTCAAAACTAACCTTCCCCATAATTTCGTGCTCATGCCCTGATAGCGTTGTAAGTTTCTCTACAACCCCAACACCAGCCCATCATAAGCAGCATGAACGTTCTCAGGCAGCAGCGTTTGCGTGTGGAGCCAGCGATCCAGTTCGTGGCCGATGTGGGTCAGGTATAGGCGTTTGGGATTTAGCTGGGTGAAAACCTCCAGCGCGCGCGTGATGTCATTGTGGTTGCGCGGTGGCGTCGTCTGGGGCGGGTGGCTGCAATCGATAACCGCATAGTCCAGCGTGTGGGATGCAAGAAACTCGGCAGTGTCGGGCGGCAGCCCGATGGTGTCGGTCAGGTAGGCTAATGTATGCGTCGGCGTTTGGATGAGGTAGCCGTAGGTTAATTTGGAATGGATTAAGGGAACCGGCGTGATCCTGATGCCATCCAGTTCGAAGGGCTGGAAAGGCATCAGCGGTTGTTGAAAATGCAATATTCCCGGGTGCTTAAAGAGATCGTCGCAACCTACGTCATCCGGGGGGCCAAAGACAGGAATGGGATCGCCATAGCCCCAGCGCAGGGGAAATAATCCCTGAACGTGATCCATGTGATAGTGGGTCAACAGAATATGCCGGGTCGGATAGGGAAGCAGGTAAGGCGCTAGTTCAGGTAATCCCGCATCAATCAGGATGATGCCGTTTTGTGTGGTGATTGCCGCACAGCAGGCACGCCGCCGTTTTTTTTCATCGCGTTGCGCCTGCTGGCAAATCGTACATTCACAGCCAAAGGCGGGAACCTGCTGTGCGCCACCAGTTCCCAGAAAGTGAAAAACAATCCCGTCATGCTTCGCTGCCATCGGTTTTCTCCTGTTCTCCGGTACGTTTGCCACTCGCTCTACTGTTTGCTGTGCGTCTCACCGACGCTGTCACACGGCAGCAGCGACTGAAAGGCGGATAAGGTGCGTTGCAGATCGCCGTCGTTATTCAATAGCACACAGTCGTTTTGTAAGCGGCGTTGCTCTTCCTCCGCACGCTGCAAGCGCGTGGCAATTTGCTGTTCACTTTCTCGCCCTCTGTCATGAAGGCGCTGTCGCAGCGTCGATGCAGAAACGGTCAGGCATACCGGAAAGAGTGTATCGCCATAGCGTTCACGCGCCTGAGTCAGATACGCCCGCGAACCATTCACGATGACGTCGTTCCCCCGCTGTAGCCACTCATCAATCTCGATCCCGATGCCATAATGGCACTGGTGCGCCTGCCAATTGAGCGCAAACAGTCCAAGTTTCAGACGGTTCGTAAACTCTTCCTGAGTCAATGCAATGTGGTTCTCGCCTTGTATTTCAGCGGGACGGGTGATGTATCGGTGCGCCACCAGCAGGTGCGGTAGCGACAGTTGGCGGATTGCCCGGAGCAGGCTGTCTTTGCCTGCGCCGGAAGGACCAATCAGGTAGATGAGTTTAGCCATCATCAGAATACCCGGACGCCCTGACGCCACACGCGCATCAGCGTCATTTGTGGTGCGTGCCGTTTGACGAGCAGCAGATCGGCTCGCCGCCCTTCCTCAATACAGCCGCGATCGTCAAAGTTCAGCACCTGAGCAGGGTTGCTGCTGGCCAGCGCGATAGCGCGCGGCAGATCGTAATCATTGCGCTCATCTTCTGCGATCATGAACGCCGCCTCCAGCAGGCTGGCGGGATAATAATCCGAAGACAAAATATGAAGCACGCCGAGCGTCGCCAGATGGTGTGCCGACACATTGCCGGAGTGCGAGCCGCCGCAGATAACATTCGGCGCCCCCATCAGCACGTTCATTCCGACGCTGTTTGCCTGCCGCGCCGCGATCTCCGTTGTGGGAAACTCGGCGATGGCCACACGATGCTGATGGGCTTCGTTGATATGTTCCGGCGTGGCATCGTCGTGGCTGGCGAGAGTGATGCTTTTCTCGTGACAGAGACGAACGATGGCCTCACGGTTAGGCTGTGACCAGCGGCGTGACCCCGCCCGTTGCTCCTCCTCAAACGCATCCATTTGCTCGTCATTCAGGTGATACTTGCCTTTGTAATACTGATGGTATTTCTCTTTGGAAGAAAATTGCCGCTGCCCCGGCGAGTGATCCATTAATGACGCGAGCGCGACCAGCGGAATATCCGCTAACTGCTCAAAGAGAGGCAACGTATCCTGATGCGGCAGCTCACAGCGCAGGTGCAAATGATGATCCGCCCGATTGGTGCCCTGCTGCTGGCTGTACTGTATCGCATCCGTCATACGCCGCAGGTTCTCAAGCCGATGCCCGCCATCGCGCACATCCCCTACCGCAACGGCATCCAGCACCGTGGTGATCCCGCTGGAGATAATCAGCGCGTCGTGATTGCGCATCGCCGCTTCAGAAGGCCAATTAACACCGGGGCGCGGTGTAAAACATTTATCGAGATTATCCGTATGTAGCTCGACAAGCCCCGGCAGGAGCCAGGCCTGTTCCCCATCCAGCGCACTGGGATGGCAACTCGGCCTATCACTGATGTGGTGGATCACGCCGTTACGCACCTCCACCGAGCCATGAATGATTTCCTGTGAGAGCACCATATTGACGTTATTAATGATCATTTACGTTCTCCTGAGTGCGGGGAGTCATCGACATCGTATAAAGGTGGTCGGCAACATGCTGGCGCACTTCATCATCATGGAAGATACCGACGATGGCACACCCTTTGTCTTTCGCCTTGTCGATGAGCTGCATGACGGCCTGTCGGTTCTTGGCATCCAGCGAGGCGGTCGGTTCATCTAATAACAAAATGGGGTAATCACCAATAAACCCACGGGCGATATTGATGCGCTGCTGCTCACCACCAGAAAAGGTAGCGGGCGCGAGCGACCAGAGCCGTTCAGGGACATTCAGGTGCGTCAGCAATTCACCAGCGCGTAGTTCACTTTCCTGACGCGACATACCGCGTTCCAGTAACGGCTGGATGACCACGTTTAATGTACTGATACGCGGGATGACGCGCAGGAACTGGCTTACCCAGCCCACGGTTTCGCGGCGAATCTCCAGTACATGACGGGCGTCTGCGTTGACGATATCGACCCAACGTTGACGATGACGTACCCAGATATGGCCACCGTCAGGCTGATAGTTGCCGTACAGGGAACGCAGCAGCGTGGATTTTCCACTGCCGGAATGCCCGTGCAGCGCCACACATTCACCGCCTTTCACGGACAGACTGATATCGTGAAAAACCGGTAGTCGCGTGCCCTGCTGGTTATATAACACGAACGTTTTATCAACGTTCTCGATGCGTAATTGCGTATCCATCAAACGTCCTTTTGGCTGGATTTACAGAATGGAAGAAACAAGCAGTTGGGTGTAAGGGTGGCGTGGATCGTCAAGCACCCTGTCTGTTAACCCCTGCTCAACCACCTTCCCTCGCTGCATCACCAACAGGCGATGTGACAGCAGGCGAGCGACGCCGAGATCGTGCGTCACGATGACGACAGAAAGCTGCATCTCCACCACCAGCGTCCTGAGCAGATCGAGCAACCGCGCCTGCACCGAGACGTCTAGCCCACCGGTGGGTTCATCCATAAATATCAACCGCGGTGCCGTCACCAGATTGCGGGCGATCTGAAGACGTTGCTGCATCCCGCCGGAAAACGTGGTTGGCAGATCGTCCAGACGGTTTTCCGGCAGTTCGACGTTTTCCATCCACTGCGCCGCCTTACGGCGGATATCACCATAGTGCCGGTTGCCGATAGCCATCAGCCGTTCGCCGATATTGCCGCCCGCCGATACGGTGGGACGCAACCCTGCCAGCGGATGCTGCCAGACAATCCCCCATTCGGTGCGCACCAGCGCGCGCCGCTGCCGTTCGCTGATGTCATAGATCGAGAGCGCCTGCTGCTCGGCATTACGATAGATAACCTCCCCCTCCTGCGGCGCCAGACGCGCGGAGATCGCATTCAGCAGCGTCGTCTTCCCTGAGCCTGATTCGCCGACAATCCCTAACACTTCCCCCGGCCACAGTTGAAACGACACGTCGCGGAAGCCTTTTTCCGGCGCATATAGGTGTGTAAGGTGCTGCACATCAAGCAGAGGGGCATCGGGCGTGTGATATTCCGTCATCATGATTGCTTTCCTTCTGTGCTCTGACGCTGCTGACAATAGTCGGTGTCGGAGCAGACGAACATACGGGTGCCGTCATCATCAATCACCACTTCATCGAGGAAACTGTCGCGTGCGCCGCATAGCTCACACGGCTTGTCCCACTGCTGGATGCTGAAAGGGTGATCGTCAAAATCAAGGCTTTCCACCACGGTATACGGCGGAACGGCATAGACCCGTTTCTCGCGTCCCGCGCCAAAGAGTTGCAACGCGGGCATCCTATCCATCTTCGGGTTGTCGAATTTCGGGATGGGGGAAGGATCCATGACATAGCGATGGTTTACCTTCACCGGATAAGCATAGGTGGTGGCGATGTGCCCAAAGCGGGCAATATCCTCGTAGAGCTTCACCTGCATCACACCGTATTCTTCCAGCGCATGCATTTTGCGCGTCTCGGTTTCACGCGGTTCAATAAAGCGCAGCGGCTCAGGGATCGGCACCTGAAAGACCAGGATCTGATCTTCCTTAAGCGGCGTTTCGGGAATGCGGTGGCGAGTTTGAATCAGCGTCGCCTCACTGGTTTTTTCTGTGGTTGGCACATTGGCCACCTTACGGAAAAAGGCGCGGATCGACACCGCATTAGTGGTGTCGTCCGAACCCTGATCAATCACCTTGAGCGTATCGTCCGGCCCGATAATACTGGCGGTGATTTGAATGCCGCCAGTGCCCCAACCGTAGGGCATGGGCATTTCCCGGCTGCCGAACGGCACCTGATGCCCTGGGATGGCGATTGCTTTCAAGATCGCGCGCCGTATCATGCCCTTCGTGCTTTCATCCAGATAGGCATAGTTGTATTCCGTTTCTGATTTGCTGTCTTTCTGGCGGGAGGTAGCGGTCTGATCCATCACGGTTTACTCCTTGGCGCAGAAGCGAGGTATTCCTCACGTAGTCGTTTTAATAGCTCCAACTCTGACTGGAAATCGACGTAATGCGGTAGCTTGAGATGCGAGACAAACCCTGCGGCTTCCACATTGTCGGCATGAGAAAGCACAAACTCCTCATCCTGAGCCGGGCCGCGAATTTCCTCTTGATAATCGGCGGCCTGAAGGGCGCGATCGGCTAATGCCACCGTGATAGCCTTGCGTTCTGAACGGCCGAATGCCAGCCCATAGCCACGGGTAAAATGTGGCGCGCCGTCGACAGGTTTAACAAAACCGTTCACGGTTTCGCATTCGGTCAACAGGATCTCGCCGATATCGATGGCAAAACCCACTTCTTCGGCGACAATGCTGACGGTGATATAGCCCGTGCGAATCTCACCGACAAACGGGTGGTTACGACCATAGCCGCGCTGGGTGGAATACCCCAAAGATAAGAGGAAGCCCTCATCGCCGCGAAACAACTGCTGGAGACGCGCTGCTCGCGTACCGGGATAGCTCGGCGGATCCATCGTGATATCTGGCGGATCGCGATCGTCACTCGGATCTCGTTCAGGCGCGAACCCCTGTTGAGAAAGGAACTGAAACGCGTGAGCAATGTGTTCAGGAAGCGCGTCATTCTCCTCTGCGGCGTCAAGCCGTGGTGCGGCAGGCTCGTCGCCGTCGGCCAGCAGAGAGAAATCCAGCAATCGGTGGGTATAGTCATAGGTCGGCCCCAGCAGTTGACCACCTGGTAAATCTTTGAAAATGGCTGAAATACGACGTTCAAGACGCATAGTCGGCGTGTTGAGCGGCTGGCTGATTCCCCAGCGTGGCAGCGTGGAACGATAGGCGCGTAAGAGAAAGATGCTTTCCACCAGATCGCCACTGGCCTGTTTGATCGCCAGTGCAGCGAGTTGGCGATCGTAAATATTGCCTTCGGTCATGACACGATCAACGGCTAAATTAAGCTGCTGTTCTATTTGGGAACAGTCTAATTCTGGTATATCTGTACACCCGCGGCGGCGACAGGATTGTAGCTGGTGAGCAGCCTCAATGGCCTTTTCCCCACCTTTGACGGCAACGTACATTAGCATTCCTCCACATGGGTACTTCTGGGGATCGCAAAGAGCTTCTTCCCAGAGGTAAAGAGAAAATCCAATCCGGTAGGGAAGGTATGAGGGCGACTGCAAAGATAGTTCCTGACACTACCGGGCAACCGGGGGGAGATAATGCGATGTGTCTTGATACCCGGCCCGGTCAGTTTTAAACAAGGCCCGTCATGCATCCCTTCCACTTCTAAAATAACGGTGGTGGATTTTTCGGGTTCGGCTTCGCTACCGCAAGAGAGCGCCATCAGGTCATACGAAAAAGCATTTCCGCTCAGCAGTACAAAATAGGCATCTTCAAATGTTGTGGCGATCGGCACGTTCGTATGCAGGCAGAGCGTACGCAGTAACAGCGGGTTACCAATCCGGGGATCGATAAATAACGGCGTGGTATGGCTGGTCAGCGTAAGCAGTGTGGCAGCCGTGGCAGACGACATGGATTCCAGGCCAGAGACGCTCGGAACCGTAACCAGAGAACCCGGCTCGCTCATGGCCTTCACGATTTTGCGAAAACAAAGCTGTGTGCCAAATACGGGGTGGGCGAAGCCCGTCATCGTTGTCATGACAAATCATTCTCCCCTGACCAAAGTAAAGAAATTCACTCGACTGGCCGCCACTTCCCGCTGCTGCCGTTCCCGATGAGCGAGCTGCTGGTCTGCTAATGGCGTGATAATTCGTTCCCATATTTCATGAAAATAGGTGCGAGTTTGCAGAAGTGCATCGATCCAGGCGCAAAGCTCGGCATGCGGCTTGTTTCTTCCCGCGATGTAGCTGTAGCCACAGGTTCCATCCTCCAGTTCTACCGCCGCACGCGTCACCGTCATATCCCCCACAATAAAGCGCGGGCCATCAACCTCCATTCTTCCCTGCAACTGAATAAGGCCTATCTGCGTCGGACGCAGTAGCTGGTAATGCGTCGGAAAATGCAATGTGTTCCAGTATTCTTTCAGTGCGGCAGGATCGCTGTGAGCAAGAATGGACATCCAATATTGTCGCTGTGTTAACGTTGACATCTAGCACCTCCTCGACGGCAAGGTACGTGAGAGATAAGCAAAACAGGCGGTTTGATCCTGAGGCTCGGCCGAAAGCTCCGTTGTGCTTTGATAGAGCTGGCGCGCCGTATCAAAGAACTCGCTTTGGATCGGCGAACAACGGAAAAGCATGTTAGCCAGATCGAGATCTTTCAGGCGGATAGATAACGGGACTGACACCGTTTCACGGGGGTTCAGGTAGCGATCCAGCATGACTTCCATGTAGGTCGAACGCCCGCGCCCCAGCGTCAGCGCGTTTGCTAACACATCAGGGGCAATGTCGTGGGCTTCCGCCAGCAATAGCGCTTCTGCCGCCACCAGCAGATGCACCGCTTCACAATAATTATTAATCACCTTCATGGTCTGCGCGCTGTGGTTACTCTCCATCAGCACATAATGGTCCGACAGACTGGAGATGACGTCGTTAACCGAATCGGCAAAGTCACCCGCGCAAGGCCCGACCCAGGCGGCAAGCTTGCCCTGGCGTGCGCCCTCAGGCCCCCCCGATACCGGACATTCCACGTAATGCGCGCCATGCTGGTGAAAAAAGGTTTCCATCCAGCGGCTCTCTTCCGGCCCTATCGTGCTGATATTAAGTAACAAAGGACGATAGCGGGTCAGCTTCTGTATGACCTCCTCAGACTGAAAAACCTCACGTATCGCCTCTGCATCTTTCAGGCAGATGAGCACAACTTGCTTTTCCTGCGTGAACAACTGGTGCAGTTCAGGGACGGCTTGCGCGCCTTCAGCAGCAATATCGTTCGCTTTACGGTTAGTCCGGTTAAACACGCTGAGCGTGAAATGGCGCTGTAGTAATCTGAGCGAGATCGCTTTTCCTAATACACCAACACCAATTAAAGAAACAGAATGAGTCATATCGGCAATCCTTGTCGCTAGGGATGGGCAATACTCTGGGTATTGCCATGCATCACGAGGCTTAGGCTGATGTAGTAAGAAATTGCATAAACGCATCGCGATTTTGAGCGGGAGACGTCGCAGGCCGCCCCAAATCGCTACGGTGGCCAACGCGGCATCGTACCTCAATGAACTGACTACTTTGCGCCCGCAACGCCTGTTGCAGCGCAGTGCGCAAGGCTTCTTCTGTCTCAACGTAGTAGGTTTCCCCATAGCCGCTGGCCGCAGCGATAGGCGACAGCGGTAAGTGGGCCGCCACCGTGGGCTGCCCCCCCACCGAGTCATGGGCGCCGTTATTGATGACAATGTGTATCAGGTTGCTCGCCTGAGCCGTGTTCGTCAGCCCGCCCATGTGCATCAACAGCGCACCATCCCCATCCAGACAAATGACTTTCCGCTCCGGCTGGGCGTCACACAGGCCGAGTGCGATCTGGCTGGCCAGCCCCATTCCACCGACAGTCAGAAAATCTCGTTGATGCCCTTCCCCACGCTGTTCACGCAGTTCATAGAGTTCACGGGATAACATGCCCGTGGTACTCACGATGGGGAGATGAGAGGGCAGCACGTTCAGACATGCGCCGACGATGGCTTCTCGCCGCATCAGTGCCGATTCGACCGCCGGATTGGCAGGCGCAGCTACCGAAGAAAACGTGTTTTTTCTCACCACCAGTGCGACAGGGCGGTGTTCATCATGTGCACGCTGGAGCAGCGCCTGAATATCATCCCACGGTGGCGTGTTATGGCTATCCAGCACAATATGTGGAATAGCCAGCACATTGAGTTGAGGCAATGTGACGCGCCCCTGCATCACATGCTGCGGCTCATCGTGCTGCTGCTTACCGCCGTCATCAACCTCGCCGCGCCAGCCAATCACCAGTAACAGCGGAATGCCATACACATCGGGTGTAGCCAGAGAGCAGAGAGGGTTGATCGCATTGCCCAACCCCGAGTTTTGCATATAGACCACGGGTAGCGTTCCCGTCGATAGATAATGCCCAATCGCCATTCCCACCGCACAACCTTCATTACTCGCGATACGGTGAGCAAGCCCATCGTGATTACTGCCTATCGCCAGGCAAAATGCTTTTAATAATGAATCAGGAACACCGCTGAAAAAATGCACCCCGCGCTGAACAAGAAATTCGATGAGCTTATTCGGATCAGTCACAATAACCTCCGCGTCGCGTCACACTGTATTGAACAATAATAACGACGACATTTTTAATTATTTTTAGACAACCTAGGGAAATAACCACCAGAATCAATAAAATTATTTATCACAATGATTAATTAAAATGCAGAGAATGATCTTATATAGATATTCTCATGAAAAAAAACAACAATGTAATAAAAAAATTATACTGATATACCATTTATTTCGCTATCGTGTACCGGGTATAAGATCCAGGATGTCTTTTATCGACATGCATTTATCCTCGACCTCCAGCGTTCGACCATGTTTGAGAATTTCAGGTAAAATAGACTTCATGGCAGGATAAGCTGCTCGTAACATATGGTTTGCATAAATAACGATATTGAATCCACCATCAATCAGTTGATCGAAAGTAATATCGTTAAAACTGGTCGGGACACAAACCAACGGCAAATGCGGATAATGTTCGCGGAATTGTTTAGCGAAAGCTAAAATCTCAGAGGGGTTCTTCTGCCGACTGTGGATCATAATTCCATCAGCACCCGCATCAGCGTAACGCAGGGCACGATTTATCGCATCTTCCATGCCGGCGTCCAGAATCAGGCTCTCAATACGCGCGATCAGCATAAATTCGGGCGTAAGCTGTGCTTTTTTGGCGGTGGTAATTTTTTCGCAAAAATCCTCTACGGAAGCCTGCGTTTGCTTTACCTCGTTGCCAAATAAAGAGTTCTTCTTCAGACCCGTTTTATCTTCGATAATCATAGCGGAAATACCCAAATTTTCCGCGGCACGGATGTGATGAGCTAAATGCTCAGTTTGCCCTCCGGTATCACCGTCAAAAATTAATGGACGGGTGGTGACATCAAATATTTCCGTAATAGCATGGAAACGATGACTCATATCCACCAATTCTGTGTCGGGTTTTCCCCGTAGAGTAGAATCAGTGAGTGAACTCGACCAAAATGCATCAAATTGATAATGGACATCACCATCTTCATAAGCAGCTTGCTCTATTAATAAAGCAGACAATGGACTGTGAGCCTCCATCACGCGAATGCCTTTTTGCTGCTGTAATAATTCACGAAGTGCACTACGACGAGAACCCGGCGTGCACCCCTTATAAGAGTCCATTTGGGTATAATTAGATAAAATGCTAGACATGGTTATCTCCTATGTACCATAGAATTGAGGGTTAATTTCCCTAGTAAACCAAGAGCAAAAATTAAAAGATCACACTGCTTTATATTTATTTAAATTAAATATACCAACAGGGTGATTCTATTCATTGAAAAAAACTCTTCAATAGGGTTGAATATTTTTCGTTTATTTTTTAATTCTTCTTATCTTGTTGAAAACAAATAAATTTAAGACAGAACGCAATCACCAAAAAAGTTCATCCTCAATATAAATAAAAAAAATTAAATATAATTGACCAGAAAAATTATTTTAACAGATTATTATCTCGACAATAAAACCCTCATGTAGGTGAAAACTCCACAAAGAAAAATCATGATACTTACTGGTTTTTTTGTCGGTGATACCATGAAAATGCCGTCCTTTGCTCATGACGAGAAGCGGAACAGGGTGATACTGCATCCAGTGAACCAGCGTGTGCTGGCAGATAAGCGTTGTTTGGCAAGGACACTCGCTTTTCCAACTGGTGCAGTAATAAATCGTACGATGCTATATTCCTTTCTCTTTTTTTCGTCGCCCGACAAGTGCCTTACATCATTACCGCCCGATACAGCAGTGCATCCAGCATCGAATCGTCAGCAGCCTTACTGTCTGGCAACATAGCCGGGTTATCAGCATCGTTCAGTATCTGCGTGATGAACGCGTGGATAACCTCCCGACGCGGGCCGTATTCCGCTTCACCCGAGCGTTGCTTGACCTCCAACAGTTGATGAACTTCAGCCAGCAAACGCGGATCGTCCACCGTTCCCGCAAGCAACTGTGAGAAACGCATCGGCGGCATCCCTTTTCCCGCCTCTATCCAGCGCACCACCAGCAACGGGCGCAGGACGTAGAAATACTTTTTAAGGCGTACCGTATCGTTTTGCAGATAACCGTGAAAGTTTTTACGTGCCATCGACAGATAGTGCCAGCGTGCTTTAGACGGCGAGAACCAGGTTGGCACCGCCGCACGCAATTCGGACATCACTTTCCGCTCTTCCTGATAGACCACGGGCGAATCCAACCACTCGATCAGTGTCGGGTTAGCCCGTTTAAGCAGGCCGAGCGCTTTACGCCATTCCCAGCCGCAGACATCCAGCTCATCGTCAATGGGCAGTTCTATCACATCGCGTTGCGCTTCAACCCGCAGATACCACTCTGGTCGATGGACGTAGAGAAAGCGCACGTCGTAATCACTATCCGGGGACGCGAATCCCCAGCCACGGCTGCCCGACTCACAAGCATAAAGTACTTTGACCTGATAACGTTCTTCTATGTCCTGTAAGACTAATTTTATCCGCGTTCGCATAGCTGCATCGACGCGATAATCCTTTTCCGTCATGATCTTATCCTTTCACACACACCACCTGACGCAGCGTATGCACAATTTCCACCAGCGATGACTGCGCCGCCATCACCTTATCGATATCTTTGTACGCCATCGGAATTTCATCGATTACGTCGCTGTCTTTTCTGCACTCAACGTGCGCGGTCGCCCGGATCTGATCTTCCACCGTAAAACGCTTTTTCGCCGCAGTACGGCTCATCGTTCTCCCCGCGCCGTGGCTACAGGAACAGAAGCTCTCTTCGTTTCCCAATCCGCGCACAATGAAGCTCTTCGCCCCCATCGACCCCGGAATAATCCCCATTTGACCCTTCTGCGCCGACACCGCACCTTTACGCGTAATCAGCACTGATTCGCCAAAGTGCGTTTCGCGCTGCACATAGTTATGGTGGCAGTTCACACCTTCCTGCTGAGTGGTAAAGGGCTTCGTCACAATACGAGACAGCGCCGCCAGCGTATGCGACATCATCACTTCACGGTTATGACGGGCAAAATCCTGCGCCCATTCAACCGCTTCGATGTAATCGTCGAAATGCAAGCTGCCTTCCTCGAAGTAGGCCAGGTTACGATCCGGTAGATTCGCAATGTGCTGTTGCATATCTTCCTGCGCCAGCTTGATAAACAGCGATCCTATTGCATTCCCGACACCACGCGACCCGCTGTGCAACATCACCCAGACGCGATCCACTTCATCCAGACAGATTTCGATAAAGTGATTCCCCGTTCCTAACGTTCCCAGATGCTGATAGTTGTTGGTTTTCAGCAACTGCGGATATTTATCCGTCAAACGTTTAAAGCGTGGTTCCAACAGTGACCAGTGCGCATCCACCGTCTGCGGCGGGTTCTGCCAGGAACCGACATCACGCTTGGAACGCGTTACGCTACGTCCGTGCGGCACCGCTTGTTCAATCGCGCTACGCAGCCCCATCAGGTTATCCGGCAGGTCGCTGGCAACCAGAGATGTACGCACGGCAATCATCCCACAACCGATATCCACCCCGACTGCCGCGGGGATAATCGCGCCCCGCGTGGGGATCACGCTACCAATCGTCGAGCCTTTTCCCAGATGCACATCCGGCATCACCGCCAAGTGTTTAAAAATAAACGGCATTTTAGCCGTATTCAGCAGTTGAGCATATGCTTCCGGCTCTACAGGCACGCCCTGTGTCCACATTTTTACCGGCGCACTATTCACTGGCGACATCATGTCGTAACCCAACGTTTTCATTTCTTCCATTTTTTATTCTCTTTGTTTGTCATTGTTCGTTGTGAATATTGCGAAAGGCATGCCAACGTTATAATTCAGATCAATAAAAATATAATATATTGATAATTAAAGAATAAAAAATTATCACTGCAACTAGCGCCAACCCCCAATAACAGATAAATTTATCCAATAGGATAAACAATTATATAAAGGTATAACATGAAGCGTCGCGTCATCATCGGAGTGCTGGGCACCACGCTGGATAAACGGGGTAAACGGGCAAATCGCTGGACGAAATGGCGACCGACTGTCGGCCTGTGTCAGCAGCCGGATTTCCCGGTCGACCGGCTGGAACTACTGCACCAGCCGCGTGATGAAGGGATGGCGCAACAAACGGCAGGCGATATCACCGAGGTATCGCCGCGCACACAGGTCGCACTTCAGGCCGTTGAACTGCGCGATCCGTGGAATCTGGAAGAGGTCTACAGCGCCTTTCTCGACTTCGCGAGCCGCTATACCTTCGACACCGAGAATGAAGAGTATTTCGTCCACATCACCACTGGCACCCACGTCGTGCAGATTTGCTGGTTCCTGCTGACGGAAGCCCGCTACCTGCCAGCCAAGCTGCTGCAAACCGCACCGAGTGAAAAAGCGGATCGTCCGGCGCCGCAGGGTATCTACTCCATCATCGATCTGGATCTCAGTCGCTATACCACCCTTACCAGCCGCTTCCAACACGAGCAGGAACGCTCTATTTCGTTCCTGAAATCGGGTATCGAAACGCGCAATGCCACGTTCAACGCCCTGATCGACCAGATTGAACGCGTCGCACTGCGTTCCACGGCCCCCATGCTCCTGACCGGCCCGACCGGTGCGGGTAAATCCTTTCTGGCACAGCGTATCTACCAACTACGTCAGTCACGCCATCTGGTCAACGGTCGCTTTGTTGCCGTCAACTGCGCCACGCTGCGCGGCGATAACGCCATGTCAACGCTGTTCGGTCACGTAAAGGGGGCCTTTACCGGTGCATTACAAGCAAGAAGCGGGCTGCTGCGTGAAGCCGACGGCGGCATGCTGTTTCTGGATGAAATCGCCGAATTAGGATTGGATGAACAAGCAATGCTACTCAAGGCCATTGAAGAAAAAAGATTTTTACCGTTTGGTTCAGATAAAGAGGTCAGCAGCGATTTCCAATTGATTGCTGGCACACACCGCAACCTGCGCGAGTGGATCACGCAGGGAAAATTTCGTGAAGATCTCTACGCCCGCATCAACATGTGGACCTTTCCCCTACCGGGACTGGCGGAGCGTCGGGAAGATATCGAGCCTAATATTGACTATGAAATCCAGCGCTTCGCACGCGACAACCAAATGCAAATCCGTTTCGATAAAGAAGCGAGTCAGCGCTACCTCGCCTTTGCCTGTGCGCCGCAGGCCGCATGGCGTGGCAACTTCCGCGAGCTAGGCTCCTCCATCGCCCGTATGGCGACGCTGGCGGAACAAGGTCGCATCACCGCCGCACTGGTGGAAGAAGAAATTACCCGTCTGCAAACCAACTGGCAGAGTGATGCCCTACCCGCTACGCTATCACCCGAACTGCCGCCCGAATTCACCAATATCGACCTCTTCGAGCAGCGCCAGCTTGAAACCGTACTCGATGTCTGCCGCACTTCTCATTCACTTTCCGAAGCGGGCCGTCGGCTGTTCGCCGTCTCACGTCAGCAAAAACAAAAACCTAACGACGCTGACCGACTGCGTAAATACCTGGCACGTTTTGGGTTGAGCTGGGAAGGGTTGAGGCGGGGGAAGGCGTAAAATACATTTCCTCACTGCGATTCACCTTCTACACAACAAGATGTGACACACGCCGACGAAAAAAGATACCGCTCCTGCCAAAAGCCAGAGCGGTACGGGAAGGCGTCAGCGTGCTGCCAGTTGTGAGATCTTTTCTGCCAGAAAATCAATTTCCTGTGGCGTGTTATAGAAAGCGAGAGAAGGCCTCACCGTACTTTCATAGCCAAAGTGACGCAAAATAGGCTGAGCACAGTGGTGTCCAGAGCGTACGGCAATCCCCGCCTGACTGAGGTAACGCCCTATTGCTTCGTTTTCATGGCCTTGCAGCACAAACGACAATACGCTGGTCTTCTGGGCGGCGGTGCCGATCAGTTTAAGCCCTGGAATCCGTGACAATTTCTCAATCCCGTACTCCAATAGCGCATGCTCATACTGGGCGATATTCTCAATCCCCAGCGCAGTGACGTAGTCAATAGCCGCGCCAAGCCCGACGGCGTCAGCAATATTCCCCGTTCCGGCCTCAAATTTGTTCGGTGCCGGCTGGTAGCGTGTCAGTTCAAAGGTCACATCAGCGATCATATTGCCGCCGCCCTGATACGGGCGTGCCTCCTCCAGCACCTCCTTTTTGCCATACACCACGCCGATGCCAGTAGGCCCGAAGATTTTATGGCCGGAAAAGACAAAGAAGTCGGCGTCCAGCGTCGTCACATTCACAGGGATATGCGAAATTGACTGGGCACCATCAATAGCAATGCGTACACCAAAGCGGTGGGCGATTGCCACCAACTCCTGTATTGGCGTCACAGTTCCCAACGCATTGGAAACGTGGGTAGCCGAAACAAAACGCGTTTTGTCATTGAACAGGCGAACATACTCTTCAATAATCAACTGCCCGTGTTCATCCACTGGTGCCACACGGATCACCGCGCCAGTCTCCTGAGCCACCAATTGCCACGGCACAATATTGGCGTGGTGCTCCAGCAACGTCAGGATGATCTCATCTCCTGGACGTAACAACGGTTTGACATAGCTTTGGGCAATCAAGTTCAGCCCTTCTGTCGTGCCGCGTACAAACACAATATTGTCCGAACTGCCTGCCCCGATAAAACGAGCCACTTTATCCCGTGCAGCCTCGTAAGCATCGGTCGAGCGCGCAGCCAGCGTATGCGCCGCACGGTGAATATTTGAGTTTTCGTGCAGGTAAAAATGGCTGATACGATCAATAACCTGTTTTGGCCGTTGAGTGGTCGCCGCATTGTCCAACCAGACTAGCGGCTTGCCATCAACCTGTTCAGACAGGATCGGGAAATCGGCGCGGATCTGTTCCACGGGAACATGCCCAACACGCGCCAGCGGTGCAGGCACGGATGAAGACGCTGCGCCCAATCGTTGTACCGTCGCGCCCGAGGGCACAATGATATCCTGACCGTAGGGAACCACTTTCGGCGCATAGGCCGGATCCGGCGTACCCTGTGGACGGCTTCTGTTCCCCAGTAATGCAAGCAAATCGCGCTCGTCCGGCAGGCCGTAATCCCGGGCTGACAGCGGGCGCTCACCACTGCCTGGCCACGGGCCGGGGATACCCGGCAGAGAAAGATTATTCGTAGTCATAATATTCACCTACTTCAACATCTTCCAATACGGCGATAGCATCATCGGCCAGAATGGCAGCGGAGCAATAGAGTGAAAGCAGGTAAGAAGCAATGCCATTGTCATCAATGCCACGGAAACGTACAGATAAACCGCGAGATTGTTCATTTGGCAACCCTGACTGATACAAACCCAGCACGCCGCGCTTGGCTTCACCAGAGCGAATCAGCAGAATGTTGGTTTTACCGCCCTTACCTTTCGGGTTCTTCAAACCGTCAACGAACAGCTTGTCCGACGGGATCACAGGGATACCGCGCCATAGAATAAACGTTCCGCCGTGCAGGTTGGTCGTAACGGGCGGAACACCGCGGCGAGTCGCTTCACGGGTAAATGCAGCAATAGCACGCGGGTGAGCCAGGAAAAATGACGGCTCTTTCCATACTTTAGAAATCAGCTCATCCAAATCATCCGGCGTCGGCCGTCCATTGCGCGTCTGGATCCGCTGAGAATCAGCAATATTCTTGAGCAGGCCATAATCATCGTTATTAATTAGCTGGCTTTCCTGACGTTCGCGCAGGCTTTCAATCGCCAACGCAATTTGTTCGGAAGCCTGATCGAACGGTGAACTGTAGATATCCGCGATTTTGGTATCGACATTAATAATCGTCGCGAGAGAATCCAACTGATATTCACGCGGCTGCGTTTGGTATTCGATATACCCTTTAGGGATTTCAGTCTGGGTTGGATCCTGGCTGCACAGCGCATCCAGCGGCGTATCGCCTTCCACCACTTTGTTAACGCGATAGATCCCGGCTTCTAATCCCTTGTAATCCAGAAAATTGCTGACCCAGCGCGGGGTAATTGCCCCAAACTGCGGTGCTGTTTTGGTCACGTTGGCGAGTTGATACGCGGCGTCGCGTCCCAGAGCGTTCAGAACGTTTTTATCTGTCATGATGTTTTCCCTTAGGTTTTACTTTCAATAAGTGATTTTTACACTGCCTTGCGTTTTCAGTACTGCGGCAGGCGGGTATCCACATCCTGCGCCCACGCGTTAATGCCATCTTTCAAATTTAATACCCGACCGGTATAGCCCGCCCGCTGCAAGGCACGTATCGCAAACAGACTGCGCTGCCCGATCTTGCAGAGGAACACAACATCTACAGCGGGATCGAACTCGTCGATACGACGCACGATCTGCCCGAGCGGAATCACCTTGGCATCAGGGAACTTCACGATCGCCCGCTCGTGTGGCTCACGAATATCGATCAGCTGTAGCGGTTTCTCCGCATCCAGCCACGCTTTCAACTCACGAGCCGTGACGCTTTCGATAGGCGCCTCTGCTTCGTTAGGTTTTAAGCCACAGAACTCCTCGTAGTCGATCAGCGCATGAATTGTCGGGTGCTCACCACAGACTGGGCAGTTGGCGTCCTTTTCCAGCTTTAGCTCGCGTTGCTTCATCTCCCAGACGTCGAATAACAGCAGACGCCCGACCAGACTCTCACTGCCACCGACGATCAATTTGATGGCCTCTGCTGCCTGAATGGTGCCAATAATTCCTGGCAACACACCGACTACGCCGCCTTCAGCACAAGAAGGCACCAGCCCAGGAGGAGGAGGCGTCGGGTAGAGGCAGCGATAGCACGGGCCTGCTTTGGCATAGAACACACTCGCCTGACCTTCAAACTGAAAAATAGAGCCGTACACATTAGGTTTACCGAGCAGTACGCAGGCATCGTTGATGAGATAACGGGTAGGATAGTTGTCGGTGCCATCAACAACGAGGTCGTAATCGCGGATGATATCCAACGCGTTTTTACTACTGAGCTGCGTGTTGTAGGTCACGACCTCAATATCTGGATTAATGGCGCGAATTTTATCTTTGGCGGAGGCCACCTTGGGGCGATCGATATCCTTGGTGCTGTGGATGATCTGCCGTTGCAGGTTGGATACGTCGACAAAATCGAAATCCACGATGCCGATGGTTCCTACGCCTGCGGCGGCCAAATACAGTGCGACCGGTGCACCCAGCCCACCCGTACCAATCAGCAATACGCGTGCACTTTTCAGGCGTTGCTGCCCTTCCAGCCCGACTTCCGCCAGCAGCAGATGGCGGCTGTAACGCGCAATCTCTGCGTGGGACAGTTCCGTTAGACGGTCGTCGGAAATAATGCTTGGAATACTCATGCCCGCTCTCCGGCACCACCCGCAATGGCAGGCACCAGAAGGACCTCGTCGCCACTTTTAACTGGCGTATCTAAACCGCCAGTGGTTCTTATATTGGTTTCACCTACGTATAAATTGATAAAAGCGCGCAGCGAGCCATTCTCTTCATAGAGATGCTGATGGATATCGGGATAACTAGCAGCTAATGCCGCCACCAGTTGCCCAACCGTTTCACCTTCCAGACTCACTTTCCCCTGACCGTCAGTAAAAGCGCGTAATGCGGTCGGAATCAATAATGTCACTGCCATCGTTATGCTCTCTCTACCATGTTCAACATCAGGGCACATCGTCCCTATCACTTTGTTACTGCTTATCACTGCCGATCACTGCGCAATCTCGACCACTTCCTGTTCAAAACGCTGTCGATCCTGCGTCAACCGCCAACTGGTGAGATCGGTAGATTGCCCCTTGGCAACAGCAACGATGATATAGGCGTAAAACGGCAGGGCATGCTCACGGTCATACTCAGACGGAATGGCTGGATGATCCGGGTGCGAATGGTAGAAACCCACCACGTCAATGTCCTGCGCTCGCGCCGTACGTTCTGCCAGTAGGTAGTCATCTGCCGTGATGATAAAACGGTGATATTGCTCCTGCGCCTCGCGCGCGTTGACGATGGGCAGCAGCGCCGTCACTTGTGCATCACCGTTTTTGTCAAAACTCCCCAACAGCGCACCACAGCACTCATTGGGGTACGTCTTTTCGCCCTCTACCCGGATCAGGCGCTCCGTTTCTGCGGTTAATCGAATCATTAGCTTTCATTCCAAAAAGGATCTGCCAGATAGCGCGAACCGGTATCACAAAGCAGCGTCACGACCACCGACCCACTCGGCAACGTCTGAGCTAACTTCAAGGCCGCTGCCACATTGGCACCCGAAGAGATGCCAGTAAAAATACCTTCACACTTCGCCAGATGACGAGTGGCGGTATAGGCTTCTTCCGTCGTTACCGTCACCACGCCGTCCTGCAACGTTTCATCCAAAATGCCAGGTTTGATGCTGCTAGCCATATGCTTGGTGCCCTCAATACCATGTAGAGGAGACGCAGGCTGTACCGCAAACGTTTGAATAAGAGGGTTTTCCTGCTTTAACCGCCGCGCACTGCCGACAAAGCTGCCAGAGGTGCCCATGCTGGTGATGAAGTGCGTAATACGCTTGTGCGTTTGCTGCCAAATTTCCCAACCGGTCGTGGCAAAATGTGTATGGGAGTTAACGGGGTTATTGTATTGATCGGGATAAAAATAACGTTCGGGGTCTTGTTCCACCTGCATTCTTACCGCCAGATAAGCACCATCGGAACCTTCTAGCGGATCGGTTTCTACGATCGTCGCGCCGTAGTGGCGAATAATCTGTTTACGCTCATTGCTGGTGTTCTGCGGCATATAGAGCATGACGTCATACCCAAGTGCCGCGCCGATCATCGCGTAGGCGATGCCCGTATTGCCGCTGGTGGCGTCAATGATTGTCTTTCCATGCACGAGCTTCCCCTGAGCAATACCGTCAAGCACCATAGCTTTTGCTGCCCGATCTTTTACTGAGCCGCTGGGATTCATAAACTCCGCTTTTGCCAACAGAGAAACACCCGGCGTTTTTTCAGAAAAATACGGCAGTGCTAACAATGGCGTATTTCCGACAAGATTAAGAATACTCATACTTATTTCCGTAAGCAGGGCGATTTATTCTTTATTTTGAATTAAAGAAAACATAAATCCGTCTATTTTAAAAAGTAGAGATAATCATAATAAAAGATTATTAATTATCACTTTGCGACAAAAAAAACGCCAGTGATATTATATTCCGGCCAAATAACCATAAAGATAAATTAAAAAATCAAATCCCATCGCCATCTTTATATTGGCTTTGTAATAGGCTGGCTTGTCGAATATTGCTGTCCGGCGGCGTGTCACGAGTTAACCACACGTTACCGCCAATACTCGAACGTGCACCGATAGTAATACGCCCCAACAATGTCGCGCCCGCGTAGATCACCACATCATTTTCGATAATCGGATGGCGAGGATAACGTTTTTTCAAATTACCATTGCTATCGGTAATGAAGTTCTTGGCACCCAGCGTGACAGCCTGATAGATACGTACTCGTTTTCCAATCACCGCCGTTTCACCAATCACCACACCTGTGCCGTGATCGATAAAAAAAGCCTCATCAATCTGCGCGCCGGGATGAATATCGATACCCGTCTGGCTGTGAGCTTTCTCCGTGATTATCCGCGCCAGTAGCGGGAAATCCAGTTGGTAAAGCACATGGGCTAAACGGTAGTGAATGACGGCGTGAATACCCGGGTAACACAACAGCACTTCATCAATGCTGCGCGCAGAGGGATCTCCCTGATAGGCTGCCAGAATATCACTGTCGAGCAGTTTGCGTATTTCAGGTAACTGCGCAGCGAACTGCTTAACTCGACTAATAACATCTCTGTCGCCAGTCGCCGTATTACCCCGATGAGATGATTCTCCAGCGTTATAACGCTGTTCCAATAATGCCTCTTCAGCCAGCCGATCCAGTACGTTACCCAATAGATACCCCACGTAATAATCCTCACTCTCTTTTTTGAGATCGGTGGCACCTAAACGCATGGGGTACAAAATTTTAAATAACGTATCGACAATACTACTAATATTCTCTTTCGAAGGGAAAAGACGCTTATTACGATAATCACTCTGTAGGTATTTATCACGCCATTGCTGACGAACGTCTTTTAATCCATCAACAATGCTGTCTAAATGCCAGTTGATATTTTCCTGTGAAGGATAAAAAATTTCACTCAATTGTGGCATGGTGTTCTACCTCTTAAAAACAGCATTACAATAGATATAATAAAAAGTTCGTAATCTATGGAATAGATCTAATTAATTAGAATATGAATTTGATAGTGTGCTTTGCCGATCGGCAAAGCAAATGATTTTATTATCTTTAAATAGCCGATTTTTGAATAAATGAAGTCCACTGAATAACGACTTTCTCAGAACCCATCTCATTTTTGCGGGAACCGTTCCAAAACGTGCTGTAATTCCACTGTAAATCCATCCACCCTATTTCACGTTTTTCTCCGTTGGCATAGAGTCTCTGTGCTGCGCCAACATCCGCAGCCGGGCTTGGAACCCCGACTATCTAGAACTGAAAACGCTTTGTTTTTTCAGGGGCTACGAGCACACTCTAATCCGTGGCTCAGGCAGGGCAACCGCAAAGTTGGCCGGTCGCTAGATCCGGTGTTCCAACCCAGTCTGAGCCACATCTTTAGTTTGGAACCTGAAGGCGTGATGAAATAATTATCTAGCTATGGAAGATTTAATCATGACGGACACTCACGCCACACCCGCTGACAGCACCATTACCCTTTTCCGCGATTTGGTCGCCAGCCTGCCTTTTGCACAGTTAGATGATGTCCAGCTCTGCGACCTCGGCGCGATTGCCGCCGAATCGGTTGAAGGTCTGTGCCTCGGCCTGAATTACCTCGGCGACACATTGCAAAATGACGTAGAACTGCCGCAGGAAAGCCTCAGCCAGCTCGGTGCCTGCCTCAACGCCACCGCACACCTGATTCCGGCACTACTGGAAATGTGTGAACAGGCGGAACGTCACGTCGGACAAAAATGTCAGAGACGTTTTTGAACGGCGTTTGAGCCGTCCCGAGTCGGGCGCGTGCTACGAGATAACATGAACACTAAGGCGTTATCGCGCACGAAAACGTCTCTCAGACTGCATAAAAATATGACTAAAAAGCAGCCACAAAGGGGAGCGCCAAGCATCCGCAATGAAAATAAAACCGATGCCCTAGCACAGTCACTCCGTGTAATTCATTTCACCTTCAGATCCGCTAAAGCTAAAAATAAGAAAAAATTAATCAGTGATGCAACCTGTATTTTTTCTGAAGTTAGCCGACTATTCTTACATCAGTTAGCAGGGTCGTTGTCAGCGAGATGAGGTAGACTAACGCTTCATATTTTGACGACATTCACCTTGCAGCGTAGGCAAACTTACATGGTTAAACGCACAGTGTCCGCCAATAAATCGATCGATATGTACGCCGTCTATGTGTTTGTCACGATGGCAGAAGCAGGAAGTATGACTGCCGCCGCCACACGGTTAGGCCTGACCCCCTCTGCCATTTCGCAGACGATTCGGTTATTGGAAGAGGATTTTGGCGTTAAGTTGGTTAACCGGGCGCGGCGTCCTTTTGTCCTGACTCCCTATGGTATTGCTCTGAAAAACCGTGGAGAAATCCTGACGGAAGAGATCGCGAACCTCAAGGCACAAGTACTGGAAGCAGGAAAAGGCATTAAGCCAGACTTACGTATCGGCCTGGTCGATTCATTTGCCATCACCTGCGGTTCCGTGTTTACCAAAAGTTTGATGAAGAGTTCATCACAGTTACTGATTCGTACCGGACTCAGCCCACAGCAAGGTGAAGCGTTAATGCGTCGCGAACTGGATTTGATCGTCACCAGTGACCCGATGATCGACAGCGATAGCGTGGTACGCCATCAGTTGTTTTCCGAAGGCTATTTCATCATCACGCCGCCGGATTACCGCAAACGCCTCAAAACGGTTGAGGACATCCGCGAGCTTTCCACCACGCTGCCGCTGGTACGTTTTAACCGGAACTCGCAGATTGGCATGCAGATTGAGCGTTATCTGCGCCGCATTGATATCCGCGTACCAAACATGCTCGAATTTGATAATGCGGATACCTTAACGTCGATGGTAGCGGCAGGTATCGGTTGGGCGGTGACCACCCCGCTCAGTTTTCTGCAATCCGTTGCGCACTCCCGCGAAGTGCTGACGCATATGCCGGAACAGTTAAACATCAAGCGGTCGCTGTATATTGTCGGGCACCGCGATGAATACAGCGCGTTCTTTGAAGAAGCGTGCGATGTTACACATGACATTATTAAAACCGTATTTATTCCAAAACTGAAAACGCTGAACCGCGGAATAGAAAAACTGGTTGAGATTAACCCGGATAATACGGAATAACCGATTAGGTATAACTATTAACGATTGGGAGACAAGACGAAAATGGAGGAATATATCCCCCCTTAGCCGTTTAACGATGCGTATTCAACGTTCGTCTGCCCGAGAACTTTTTTAGTCATGATTTTATCAAAATCGTGCGGGGTTTTTATTGCCTGAACAATGCTAGCTCAGGAAACAATAAACCTTACAAATCAAACGTTAATATTAAAAGCATGCCACATACGTCGAACAAGAAAAGGAAGAGAACCCATGTCAAACAATATCCGTATTGAAGAAGACCTGTTAGGCACCCGTGAAGTCCCTGCCGATGCCTATTATGGTATCCATACATTACGTGCCATTGAAAATTTTTATATCAGCAATAGTACCATCAGCGACATTCCAGAATTTGTTCGTGCCATGGTCATGGTAAAGAAAGCGGCAGCGCTGGCAAATAAAGAATTGCAAACTATTCCACGTAAAATTGCCGATACTATTCTTCAAGCCTGTGATGAGGTACTGAATAACGGCAAATGTCTGGATCAATTCCCTATTGATGTCTATCAGGGGGGCGCGGGTACGTCAGTCAACATGAACACTAACGAGGTGTTGGCGAATATCGGTCTGGAGTTGATGGGTCACCAGAAAGGGGAATATCAATACCTGAATCCAAACGACCACCTGAACAAATGCCAGTCCACCAACGATGCTTACCCGACCGGCTTCCGTCTCGCGGTCTACACTTCCATCCTGAAGCTAATCGAAGCAATTACCCAATTGAGTGAAGGATTTGAGCGCAAAGCCAAAGAGTTTGAAAACATCCTGAAAATGGGTCGTACCCAGTTGCAAGATGCCGTGCCGATGACGCTCGGTCAGGAATTCCATGCGTTCAATGTGCTGTTGAAAGAAGAAAACCGTAACCTGCTGCGCACCGCCGAACTGCTGCTGGAAGTGAATCTGGGCGCCACCGCCATCGGTACACGTCTGAACACGCCGGATGAATACCAGAAACTGGCGGTTCAGCATCTGGCAAAAGTCAGCGGCCTGCCTTGCGTACCAGCGGAAGATCTGATCGAAGCCACCTCAGACTGCGGTGCTTACGTGATGGTGCACAGCGCCCTGAAACGCGTGGCAGTGAAACTGTCGAAGATCTGTAATGACCTGCGCCTGCTGTCTTCCGGCCCGCGTACAGGCCTGAACGAGATCAACCTGCCAGAATTGCAGGCAGGTTCATCCATCATGCCAGCCAAAGTTAACCCGGTTGTACCAGAAGTGGTGAATCAGGTGTGCTTCAAAGTCATCGGTAACGACACCTGCGTCACAATGGCAGCAGAAGCGGGTCAGTTGCAGTTGAACGTGATGGAACCCGTTATCGGACAGGCAATGTTTGAATCCATCCAAATTCTGTCCAGCGCTTGCTACAACTTGCTGGAGAAATGCGTCAACGGCATCACTGCCAACAAAGACGTGTGCGAAGCTTACGTTTTCAACTCTATCGGTATTGTGACTTACCTGAACCCATTCATCGGCCACCACAACGGCGATATCGTTGGAAAAATCTGTGCAGAAACCGGTAAGAGCGTGCGTGAAGTCGTGCTGGAGCGCGGCTTGCTCACCGAAGAACAGCTAGACGACATTTTCTCCATCCAGAATCTGATGCACCCGGCTTATAAAGCAAAACGTTACACTGACGAAAACGAAGCCGTTTAATTTATCCTTACCTTCAAACCCAAGGTTAACCGCCTTGGGTTTTTTCGTAAAAACGGCTTACAGCACGCCCAACGAGACAGAGTACACGCAAGCGTACCGAGCCAGCGCATATCTAACGTGAAGTTAGACGAACTTATTAATCACTCAATCCTGGATCACTATTTTTATCATCCTGCCAATTCTTAAAGTTTCCTTATTTCCTGACGGAAGTCACAATTATTAAGACACTTATTTAAAAAAATTCAATTTCTCATAGAAACCAAAAAATGGTTAGCCTTATAAAACACCAATACATTGTTAATGCTTAAATGTTTTACATGACACTCATGTAATATATTTATCATCTGAACATTGAATTATTTTGTTTTTATGGTAACACTTAATTGGGGATTCAATAAACCCTGATTTCATTTTTATTGAAACGATAGATCATGTAATTTTATTTATGTGGATCATATACACCCTAAATAATTCAAGTTTCAGAATACAACGAACTCGTTTTGAATAACGTGAAACGTTAGCCCTTTAGGGCGATGCTCAGCTACGCGCATCGTAATGCGGCCAGCGGAGGACAAATTCATCGAGAGCAAATTTGGCCACCCAACGCCTCTGTAACTTGACGTTATGACAGGTATAAAAACCCAAACAAAAAATTCTATTCCAAGGAGAGTACCCTAATGAAATACCTACTGCCTTCTGCAGCCGCTGGGCTGTTATTACTCGCGGCTCAACCGACAATGGCAGCAAATACGGGGGGTTATGCCACCACTGACGGTGGTGACGTTGCCGGTACTGTGAAAAAAACGGCACATTCCATGCAAGACATCATTGATATCATCGAAGCCGCAAAGCTGGATTCCAACGGTAAGAAAGTCAAAGGGGGCGCTTATCCGCTCGTCATCACCTATGACGGTAATGAAGATGCGCTGATCAAAGCCGCAGAGAATGATATCTGCGGCCAGTGGAAAAAAGACGCACGCGGTGTGGAAATCAAAGAGTTCACGAAAGGGATTACCCTCATCGGAACCAATGGTTCTTCCGCTAACTTCGGCATCTGGATGACAAAATCATCCGATATCGTCATCCGTAATATGCGTTTTGGTTACATGCCGGGTGGGGCACAAGACGGCGACGCGATCCGTATCGATAACACGCCGAACGTCTGGATTGACCACAACGAGATCTTCGCAAAAAACTTTGAATGCGCAGGTACAAAAGACGGTGATACCACATTCGAATCAGCGATTGATATCAAGAAAGCCTCGACCAACGTCACGGTATCGTACAACTACATTCACGGCATCAAAAAAGTGGGTTTGAGCGGCTTCAGCAGCAGCGATACAGGCCGTGACCTGACTTATCATCACAATATCTACGACGACGTTAATGCTCGTCTGCCGCTGCAACGTGGTGGCAAGGTTCACGCTTACAATAACCTGTATACCGGCATCACCAGTTCTGGCCTGAACGTGCGCCAGAACGGGATTGCGCTGATTGAGCGTAACTGGTTCGAGAATGCGAAAAATCCGGTCACTTCACGTTATGATGGTTCCAACTTCGGTACGTGGGATCTGCGTAATAACAACGTCATGAGTCCAGCCGACTTCGCTAAATACAACATCACCTGGGATGTCGATTCCAAGCCCTACGTGAATGCGGAAGACTGGAAGAGTACAGGCACATTCCCATCCGTTTCTTATAGTTACTCTCCCGTTTCCGCACAGTGCGTGAAAGATAAGCTGGCGAATTACGCAGGTGTGAACAAAAACCTTGCCGTGCTGACCGCAGCAAGTTGTAACTAATCACGATGTAAAGCGCGCAGGGTAAATAAGCGAGTTGCAGCTCCCATCCTCATTACCCTGTGCTAACAGGCGCCAGCAACCCAGCTTAACCCCCGTCGGTTTATCGTTCGGGTTACACTTGAGCGAGCCATCACGGCTCGCTCATTTTTATCGTTACTATTCAAGGAAATGAAATGAAACATTCTCTTCTGTTCGCCGCACTGTTCAGCGTTGGCGCAGCATTCAGTGTCGGTATACCGATGGCTAGCGCCGCCACACCGGCAGCACCAGAGTTGAAAGGATTCGGAACGGATACCGTCGCAGGCAGCGGTGGACGCATTATTCGCGTCACAACGCTGGCGTCTTCCGGCGCAGGTTCACTCAGGGAAGCGCTCGCCGCCAAAGGGCCACGTATTATCGTTTTTGAGGTTGGCGGCATTATCGACCTGAATAAAAGTGACCTTAGATTAAGCGAGCCGTTTGTCACTATCGCCGGTCAGACCGCTCCCTCTCCCGGCATCACGATTATTCGTGGCGGCATGGGGATTAGCACGCATGATGTGCTCATGCAGCATATTCGTTTTCGCATCGGCGATGCCGGGACGGGTAAAAAAAGCGGCTTTGAACGCGATGTTTCCATCAACGGTAAAGATGCCTACAACGTCGTGATCGACCACTCCAGTTTCGCGTGGGGGACAGACGAAAACCTGTCTATTTCCGGCCCCCGCTACGACGGGCCACAAGGCACCGCGCACCGCATCACGCTCTCCAATAATATCGTTGCAGAAGGCTTATACGACTCCGCCCACACCAAAGGTATCCACTCGATGGGCACGCTGGTTCACGATAACGTGACCGATGTGGCGATTGTGGGCAACCTGTATGCTCACAATAATGAGCGCAACGCCTGGTTCAAGGCCGGCTCAACGGGCGTCATGGTCAATAATCTGATCTACAACCCCGGCATTTGGGGCGTTCGCGTTGGGGGAGTCGCAGGAGAGTGGGAAGGGAAAACCATGCCTGCCAGCCCACGCGTTTCCGTGGCAGGTAACGTGATGCACTATGGCGCAAATACCAAAGCAGGTTTAGGGCTGGTAGGCAGCAACAGCTCTGGCGATGTCTGGATGTCGGATAACCTCGCCTATGATGCCAAGGGCAAAGCCGCGCCGCAAACCTCAGGCAGTGGGATTAATTTACTCAAGGTGTCCCCTATTTGGCCAACAGGTTTAACGGCATCACCTGCCAGTGCGGTCACCAATCAGGTATTGCAAAGCGCAGGCGCACGCCCTAAAGATCGTGATGCTGTCGATAAGCGTATCGTGGAGAATTTCAAACAGCGCAAAGGCAGCTTCCTGAACAGTCAGGAAGAGGTTGGCGGCTATCCCGTGGCAACAGCAACCTACCGGCAACTGAACGTGCCGAGCACTGGCGTGGATGCCTGGCTACAGCAGATGGCAAAAGCGCTGGAATAACGCAGCCGCCAGGGCGTTAAGATCGCAAAAGGCCACATCTGTGGCCTTTTCATATTCTCAGCGCTTTTCTCTCTTACCAATCAGGGCAGCACTTTTGCTGACTGAATCACAACTGGCGTTGTCGGCACATTCTGGTAAGGCCCGACGTTCTTGGTTTGTACCTGAGAAATCTTATCAACGACCTCCATGCCCTTTACCACTTTACCGAACACTGCATAGCCAAAATCACGCTGACCATGATCGAGGAAGGCGTTGTCGGCAACGTTGATAAAGAACTGGCTGGTCGCACTGTCTTTGTCAGACGTACGCGCCATGGCGATTGTGCCACGCTGGTTGCGCAGGCCGTTATCGGCTTCGTTCTTGATCGGCGCATTCGTCGCTTTTTGGTTCATTTCGCCAGAAAAACCGCCACCCTGAACCATAAAACCGGGGATCACACGGTGAAATGTCGTCCCGTTGTAAAAGCCGTTGTTAACGTACTCGACGAAATTTTTTACCGAAATCGGCGCCTTTTGGTTATCTAAAGACAATTCGATATTGCCTGCGGAGGTGGTCAACAGCACATGCGTTGTGCCGGAAGCCGCAAAGGCAGGAGAAAATGCCGTCAGTGAAATAAGGGCCGCCGCAGCAACCAGAGTACGTTTGAACATGAGGATTCCTTTTTGAAGAGGCTAACTACAGAAAGCGTAATGATTGTAAGTATCCACACTCTTCAACGCTACCCATTTACCTTTTTTTACGAATAAAAGTTTGTTCGTAACTAAATGTGAGCCACAACCTGTATCAAAAATAAAAAAGAGCCGATTGCTCGGCCCTCATGATGAGTATCGCAAAACGTATCGACCTACCCCATGCGCTCTGAACGTATCGCCAGATCGCGGCTGTACTGACGGCTGGCGTCCACCAGCATTGAGGTGTAGTCATCCTTCGGCACATCACTGGTCAGGTCGTCGGTTTCCAGCGTTTCCAGTATCTTGCCGTATTGCATCACCGCCACTTTATGACACAGATGGGAAATGACGCCCAAATCATGTGTCACCATCAGATAAGTTAGTTTTTCTTGCTGCTGCAACTCCATCAACAGATTGAGAATTTCCGCCTGCACCGACACATCCAGCGCCGACGTCGGCTCATCCAGCAGCAGCACCCTCGGCTCAAGAATCAGCGCCCGGGCAATTGCCACACGCTGACGCTGCCCCCCAGAAAGCTGATGCGGATAGCGGCGGCGGAATGACGTCCCCAATCCCACCTTCTCCAGCAAGGTATCGATACGATCGTCACGATCATCAAAGCGGTGGATCGACAGCGGCTCCTCCAGAATCGATTCCACCGTATGACGAGGATGCAGCGATCCATACGGATCCTGAAACACCATCTGCACCTGACGGCAGCGCGCCTGATCGATCCGATGTGCCAATTTCTGCCCGTCGATCAGCAACGTACCTTCCCAATGATTGAATAGTCCGGCCAGACACTTCAGCACCGTGGTTTTACCGGAGCCGGACTCCCCCACCAAACCAAAGATATCGCCATTGTTGACGGTCAGGTTCACATCGTACAGCACCTGATTCTTCGCACTCCCCAGCCCAAAAGAGAGATTCAGGTTATTCACTTCGATCATCGGCGTACGCTGGTTCATTGTTTCCGTTGCCATGATTATCCCCTTTATCCATTGATCCAGGCTGGATCGCGATTCATCACCGGCAAGCGTGGACGTCGATGGTCAATATCCGGCAGCGAATTCAGCAATCCACGCGTATACGGATGCTGGGCATTATCCAGATCGGCGGCGGCGATCGATTCCACAACGCGCCCGGCGTACATCACCAGCACCCGATCGCAAAAGCTGCGCACCAGATTAATATCGTGGCTGATGAAAATCAGCCCCAGACCGCGCTCACTCACCAGATCGTCCAGCATCGCCAGCACCTGCAAGCGCACGGACACATCCAGCGCCGAGGTCGGCTCATCGGCAATCACGATTTCAGGTTCAGTAATCAACATCATCGCAATCATGATGCGCTGCCCCTGCCCGCCCGAGATTTCATGAGGATACAGATGGTATACGCGCTCTGGCTGACGAATACGTACCACGTCCAGCATCGCCATGACCTTTTCCTTCGCCTCACGGTGCGACACTTTATGGTGCGCCAGATAGGCTTCGGCAATCTGGTCGCCGACGCACACCACCGGATTCAACGAATATTTTGGATCCTGCATAATCATGGAGATGCGCTTGCCGCGAATCTGACGCATCCGCGCTTCATCCGCTTTCAGCAGATCGGTATCGCCGAAACGCAGTTTATCCGCCGTAATCCGCGCGCTGTGCGGATGCAATTGCAACAGCGCACGGCCAACCGTCGATTTGCCGGAGCCGGATTCACCGACAATCGCCAGCTTTTCGCAGCCAAGCGTGAACGACACGCCGCGCACGGCATCGGTCACGGCCCCGCGGTTCACAAAGCTTACCCGCAGATTTTCCACTTCCATCAGGGGCGAGCTTCCCGCTACACGTTGAGAAGACTTATTCAGTTCTGGGATCGAGGATGTCACGTAGGCCGTCTCCAAGGAAGTTGAACGCCAGGCTGTTAATCAAAATCGCCAGCCCCGGAATAGTTACTAACCACCAGCACTCCATCATGTAACGACGACCCGCAGAGATCATCGCGCCCCATTCAGGATCGGGCGGCTGCGCCCCCAATCCCAGAAAACCCAGACCCGCGGCCGTCAGAATGATGCCCGCCATATTCATGGTGATACGGATAATCACCGATGGCAGACACAGCGGCACAATGTGATGCAGCAGGATGCGGATAGACGATGCCCCTTGCAGCTTCACGGCGGAAACAAAGTCTGCGTGACGCAGCGACAGCGTCTCCGCCCTTGCCAGACGAGCAATCGGCGGCCAGGCCGTCAAGGTAATGGCGATCACCACATGCTCCAGACCGGGGCCAAGTGCCGCCACGAACGCCAGTGCCAACACCAGACTGGGGAAAGAGATGAAGATATCGGTGATACGCATCAGGATGGTATCGACGATACCGCCGTAATACCCCGCTATCACGCCCAGCGCCAGCCCGATAGGCCCGACGGTGACGGACACCAACGCCACGATATACAGCGTAATACGCGAGCCATAGACCAGGCGGCTAAATACATCGCGCCCAAACTCATCGGTGCCAAAATAGTGCGCCGCACTTGGCGCCTGTAACGCGTTGGCTAAATCTTGTGCCAGCGGATCATGTGTCGCGATCCACGGCGCAAAGATGGCAACTAGCATCAACATCAGCACAATCGCAGAACCAATCGCGGTGAGCGGATTGCGCAACATCGTCAATAAAAACCCGCCGATTCGCGCCCCGCGTAACCGCAGACGGCTCGTGCGTTTTTCCGGCGATGTCCGTACTAGCGACTCACGACGGACTGACGGCTCAGAGGAAATATTCATGCGTTCGTCCTCGGATCAAAGATTTGATACAACATGTCCGACAGCAGGTTAAGCGTCACGAAGATCAACCCGACCAGCAGCACACATCCCATCACCGCGTTCATATCTCCCAGCAGCAAACTGCCTGTCAGATAGGAACCAAAGCCCGGCCATGAGAAGACCGTTTCGATCAGCACCGCGCCTTCCAGCAGCGAGCCATACGCCAGCGCCACCACCGTCAGAAGCTGAACCAGAATATTGCGAAACGCGTGCGCCCAGACAACGCGGAATTCAGACAGCCCTTTCACGCGCGCGGTAATAATGTATTCCTGTGAAAGCTGCGCCAGCATGAAGCTGCGCGTCATACGGCTGATATAAGCCAGTGAATGGAAACCCAGAATCGTGGCTGGCAACACCAGATGGTTCAGTGCGCTGCGAAACACCTCCCATTCGCCCGCCAGCAATGCATCCAGCAGTAGCAGACCGGTACGGTTCTCCACCAACCCGTCGTAGGCCATATCCACCCGTCCGGCACCACCGACCCAGTTCAACCAGGCATAAAACACCAGCAGTCCCATCATCCCGACCCAGAATATCGGCGTGGAGTAACCGGCAAGGCTGATAAAACGCACCACATAATCCGCCCACTTGCCGCGTCGTGCCGCAGCCAGCACGCCTAGCGGCACGCCCAGACCGGCACCGACAATAATCGCCATCGTCGCCAGTTCAACGGTCGCGGGGAAAACACGGATAATGTCATCCATCACTGGTCGTCCGGTCAGGAGCGCATTGCCCAGATCCCCATGTATCAGCGAGTTGAAGTAAATAAAGAACTGCACATACAGCGGCTTATCCAACCCCAGTTGTTGGTAAACCTGTTGATAGGTACTTTGGTCGGCATCCTGTCCGACAATCGCCAGAACGGGATCGATGGGCATCACGCGGCCGATCACGAAGGTCAGGATTAATAATCCGAACAGCGTGACGACCACCTGAAACAGACGTTTTGCCAAACGACGCAGTACCCCACCCGGCTTGATCCAATCAGAGAAAACCATGTTCTTTCTCCTGATATTCCGCTTAGCGGCGACAGCAACTCACCACTCACGCGGTTATCTCTTTTAACGTATCTGATCGGGATGGGTAGCCGAGAACGTATCGGCTACTCATCCGGTTGAACGTGTGGAAACTAGCGCTGTTTATACACCTCGCGCAGATGCGTCGTAGAAGACGGATGCGGCACATAGCCTTTCACGTCCTTACGCAACACCACAGAATCGATCATCTGCGATACCGGAATAATGGCCGGGAACAGTTCTTCATAGCGATTCTGTACATCGATATACATCTGCTTTTGTTTCTGAGGATCTTTCTCCAACAGCGCCTGATCGATCATGTCGTTCAGCGGCTTGTCATAGAAAGAGGTGCGCCAGCCCTGGAAGTTGGTCAGTTTGGCTGCATCGCTGTTATCCGGGTTATAGACCACAGAACGCAGGCTGGAGTGAGGATGCGGGTCAACGCCGCCGCCGCCGCGGCCCACCAGCATATCGAAGTTACGATCGCGCATCGCACCGTAAACCTGATTACCGGTGCCGGAGATGATTTTGGCTTTGATACCGGCCTGTGCCAGCGTGGACTGTACCGACGTCGCCAGATTCAGGAACGGCTGATCGGACAGGACGCGCAGCGTGGTTTCAAATCCATTGGGGTAACCCGCTTCGGCCAACAATGCCTTGGCGCGCGGTACATCCAGTTTGTAGCCAGGATCCGGCAACGTCACATCCATCCCTTTCTGGATGGGACGCTGATGATAGAAACCGTAGCCGGGCATCACCGTCTTATTGACGCCATCGTAATCAATCAGGTAACGCACGGCTTCACGCACTTTCGGTTTCGCGAAGTATTCATTTTTCAGACTCATTGCCACGTAGTACAGCGTGCCTTTTTTCACCTCATCAACCACAACGTCTTTATCTTGTTTCAACGCGTTGATATCCGGCACCGACATGCCAGAGGCCACGTCAATATCGCCTTTTTCAATCATCAGACGCAGCGCCTGTGATTCGGTCATATGACGGAAAATCACGCGCCGCATTTTTGCGTCGCCCTGCCAGTTGTTCTCCACTTTGCTAATGCGCAGCACGTCTTTCGCCTGCCACACGTCCAGCTTAAACGGACCCGAACCGGCTTCATTAGTGGTCAGCCAGCCGTTACCCCAGTCACCATTTTTATCGTGCTGCATGACGGTTTTGCTATCCAGCACCGAACCGCTCCCCAACGTCGCCAGCGAATAGATCACCAGTTTGGGGTCGTTTGGCTTCGGCAGTTCGATTTCAACGGTGTGAGCATCTTTGGCGCGGATCATTTTCTCCACGTTTTCCGCAGTGAAGCCGTAGGATTTCCACGTCGTGGCCTGTGCCATGTTGAGGCTAAGCAGACGTTTCATCGACCAGGCAAAGTCTTGCGCCGTCACGGGGTTGCCGGAGTGGAATTTGGCGTTATCCACCAGATTAAACGTGATGATCTTACCGTCATCACTCACGCTCCAGCTTTTCGCCAGAGAAGGCAGGACGTTACTCAGATTGGCGGGATCCAGCACCACCAGCGAGTCATAGAGGTTAACGATAATGCCCACCACTTCGTTACCGGTCATGGCAGCCGGATCGAGTGAGAGCATGTTGTTCATGTTCATCCCAACAATCAACTGATCGTCAGGGGTTTTTGCCGATAGAATGGCCGGCGTGGCGGCCATACAGAGTGAACCTAACAGCAGGGTACGGAGTATTGCTCGTGCTTTCATCATTATTCTCCAGGTGTGGGAGCATGGAAGACGACAACTTTTTATTTTTTAGGTAAGGCTATCTTTCAGATCGAACAAAAAACGCTTCATATACAACAAAACGCTATTCTTTACTTAGGGTGTGCTCCTCAATCCAGTCAAAATTGATATCTTCGCCCAGTCCCGGACGTTGCGGCAGATGCACAAAACCGTCGTCATCCATCGGATCGACAATCGCGTTCAGATACGCAGCGGGTTCGTCGTAATCGAGGAAAGGGTGCAGCAGACCGCGCTCATACCAGCGGCAGTTTTTGATCGCCCCCACAACGTTGAGGTTTGGTGCGCCGTTGCCGTGAACTTCACAGTCCATTCCGAAAGATTCCGCCAGGCTCGCGACTTTCATACACGGCCAGAGGCCACCTACACCTTGCACACCCGCACGTAAAATGTCACAGGCGCCTTCTTTAACCCAATCAGCACGGCTGAAGTATTTACCTGACAGGCTTTCCGGCCCGATAACATCGATATCCAGGCTCTTGGTCAGCCAGCTATAAGATGCCATGCTCTGCTCTTCCATCGGTTCTTCAAACCAGGTGAAATCAAGCTTTTGCAATTCACGGCCGATGTACAGTGCATCGCTGCGGCTGTACCAGTGGTAGCCATCCAGCATCAGGCAGATATCCGGGCCAACGGCTTCACGCACCGCCGCACAGGCTTTCACATCCATTTTTGGGCTAGGCGCGAACGAGACTGGCGGCATCCAGGTATGCAGCTTGATCGCCTTATAACCGCGCTGCACCAGCTTTTCAGCAAACTGGCCATATTCCTCTGGCGTCGATAAACCGCCTTCCAGCTCATCGCCACACATGGTACTGCCGTAGGCGGGAACCTTTTCACGATAGCCGCCAAGCAGTTTATGCACGGGCATGTTCAACACGCGACCTTGCAGATCCCACAATGCGGATTCCACAATCGACAACGCGCGATCGGTCAATTGGTTAGCGCTACCACGCTGCCAGTGCACCAAATCTTGCCATAGGCGCTCACGATCGAACGGGTTCTGACCAATCAGTACCTTACGGAAGAAAGCATTAACGATATGAGGACGAATCACTTCCGGCGGAGCGAAAGCGTAACCTTTTTGACCGTCATCCGCCGTGATGGTTAATAGCGCCATCTTGGCCTGATTCTCGGCTCCCGGATGTGAATGACCCGCACTGTCGGAAACCCGACGCGTGGGATAAGTAAAAACGGTGACATCAATTGACTCTATTTTCACGTTGTTACCTGCCTTGATGTTTAACACAACTCATGTACACGATGACGAATGTCAGCCACATTAATCATTAAAGAATAAACTTCGCTAACGTGTTGGGATGGATAGATAAAAAGCACCACTATTCTTCTGGTACGACCTGATAAGTCGATCAATGTCACAGAAAGGAAATAACGTGCTAATTAAAAAAAAATGGTGTTTTATTTTCAATTATTAAGGTTGTTACGCCGTTAGTCATTAGGCAATTTCTTTCATATGAAGAAATTATGCCGTGGATAACTGTGCAAATGCCCATAAGGCTGTGAGCATTATCACCAGAAGATTTCATAGCCTTATTAAATGAATGGATAATTTTTCGTTTTATTTTTGAGCGACAGAGGGCACTGATGGTGAAGTGTGTTGTGATTCATCGATGACATGACGGATTCACACTGAGCGTATAGATATGTAAAAAAATAAATATTAATGTAAGGCACGCGTGGTAAAACGGGTCATATAGCTTCTTAACCGGATTAAGCAGGAAATTTAATGGATCTAAACCAGCTCAGAACCTTTGTGACCGTGGCGGAAACAGCGAGTCTGACTCGAGCAGCCAGTCTTCTGTTTCTGAGTCAGCCAGCCGTGAGCGCTCATATCAAGTCGCTCGAGACGGAATTTAATGTCAGGCTTTTCAGACGTACCCCACGAGGTATGGAGCTGACTGCGTCCGGTATAATCATGCGGGATGAAGCCCAGCTTGCGCTTGATGCCGCCAGCAAATTCGTGAGTAAAGCTCGCTCGCTGCACACATCTGGAACTTGTGCGCTTGGTACTATATCCGTGCCCTTGATCCTCAACCTCCCACGGGTACTTTCTCAGTTGCGTCAGCAACACCAAAACATCAGTCTGACACTTAGGCAGGACATTTCCGGCCATATCGTTGACGCCCTGCTCGCAGGTGAACTAGATGCCGGCTTCGTTATCGGAGAAGTGAATGAAGCTCGACTGGGTATGATCGCCATCTCACCAATCACCCTGTGCCTCGTCGGCCCCTGGGCTTGGAAAACTCAGCTTAAGACGGCTGGATGGCGACAGATCCAAGAATTACCCTGGATTGCCACGCCAGAAAAATGTTCTTTCAACACGATTGCGAAAGATTTTCTGGGGAGAAATGGAGTGAGTGCACTGCCAGCCATCGTCGCCGATCAGGAAAAAACACTCGCGGAACTGGTTGGTATGGAAGCAGGGATCACACTGATGCGCGAGGATATTGCCTTGATCCTTCAGGATAACGAAGAACTGTATATTTGGCCTGGAGATAAAACAGTAAGCCAGCTCTGCTTTATGTGGGATCGTGAGAAAGAAACATCGCCCGTTGTCGCAGCGCTAATCAATACGGTGAGGGATATCTGGCAGATACCTGTTTAAGCTCTACCCATCAGGGTAGAGCTGGAGATGTCCTTTACCGACGGGCTGCTGAGATTTTTAGCGCAGCGGTCTGTAGGGAAAGTTTACGCTGGCAGAGATTATTTAGCACTAACGCCGCCGCAGTAATCGTAGCACCAACGATCTGTACGTGTGTCGGTACTACGCCATTCAGTGCCGAAACAACAAACGCAGTCACAGGCACAATGTCCATAAATAGCACGCCATTATTAGGTGTAATGATACGGTTACCGATGTTCCAGCACAGTACCGCCATCAGCCCCGCAACCAACGCCATATAAAGCAGATGTGGGATCACCGATGTGATCGCGGTAATACCCGGTACGGTAATGGTGCCCGTGACCATCAGCAGTAAATCCGTAGCGACCACGCTTACCATACCCAGCAACGTGGTCAACGTGGTATAACGCACCGGACTCCAGTCAGGGAAATAGCTTACGCCAATGGTGTACAGCACCCAGCAAAGTGCGCCTGCAATCAATAATAAGTTGGCAGTCAAACTAACCGGAGAGTGAAGAACCGCAGCGACATCACCATCGGTGATAACGAGTACGACTCCACTGAAAGATAATAGGATAAATACAAAAGTGCTGGCTTTCGGGCGAACCTTTTTCAATGCCCAGAGGGTAAGAAGCCCCAGCATCGGCATGGTTGCCATCATGATGGACGCGGTAAGCGCACCGCCAGGGCCTGCAAGATGCTGACCGAGAAACACCAGGAAACCGAATCCAGCAAACCCTAAGGTTCCGAACAACCAGGCCAGCCCCCACCGTTCTCCCTTAAGTCGGAAAGCGGCGGGGCCTTCCCAGAACAACAGCAACAGCGCGAAGGCAATGCCCGCAATACCATAACGGAGCGTCGTAAAATTAAACGGATCGATCTGAAGCAGGGCCTGCGTCATAATGGGAAACATGGCTCCCCATGACACGGTCGCCATCAAACAACAAAGCAACCCTTTCAGATAAACATTCATGTCAGCCACCTTCATTTTATATTCAGAAATACATCGTAGACATTGTGTATTTATATTTTCATAAGGGATGCGGAATAACTATTCGTGAGTTTTTATTCCGGTATCAGGAATACTGATACCGGATATTCACGCCGTCTCTAATAGGCCAGCGCAGAGGTATGATCACAGCAGTACCAGCAATCTAACCAAAAGCGTGCTATAGGTCTCATTTTTGCCAGAGACTAAAACCCCAATAAAAACCATGACTTAATAAAAAATAAGTAAAATCATCAACATACCTATAAAGTAGTATGCAAAGAACTCTTTGATGTACATCAATAAGCGCCCTCGGTGGAACGCTAAGGTAACCTCAGAAGAAGCAATTTTGAGGCAAAAATGAGCAAAGTCAGACTCGCTATTATCGGTAACGGGATGGTTGGCCACCGTTTTATCGAAGAGTTGCTGGATAAGGCCCCGACATCCACCTACGAGATTACCGTTTTTTGTGAAGAACCCCGTGTCGCCTATGACCGTGTACATCTTTCTTCCTACTTCGCTCACCACACCGTAGAAGAGCTTTCCTTAGTACGCGAAGGCTATTACGAAAAAAATGGCGTTAACGTGCTGCTAGGTGAACGCGCTATCACCATCAACCGCAGCGAAAAAGCCATCCACTCCAATTCCGGTCGTACCGTGTATTACGACAAGCTCATCATGGCAACCGGATCCTACCCTTGGATCCCTGCAATCAAAGGCTCAAACGGGCAAGACTGTTTTGTCTACCGCACCATTGAAGATCTGAATGCTATCGAAAATTGCGCCCGCCGCAGCAAGCGTGGCGCGGTCATCGGCGGCGGGCTGTTAGGGCTGGAAGCGGCGGGTGCGTTAAAGCAGCTTGGCGTAGAAACGCACGTCATTGAGTTCGCCCCGGTGCTGATGGCGGAACAGTTGGATGCGCAGGGCGGCACCCTGCTACAGCGCAAGATTGAAAACATGGGTGTGCGCGTGCATACCAGTAAGAACACGCAGGCTATTCAGCATTCCGGTTTAGAAAATCGCAAGACGATGGTGTTTGCCGACGGCAGCACGCTGGAAGTCGACTTTATCGTGTTCTCTACTGGTATTCGCGCACAGGACAAGCTGGCACGCCAGTGTGCGCTGGAGATCGGCCCGCGCGGTGGTATCTCGATTAACGACTGGTGCCAAACCTCCGATCCGGATATCTACGCCATCGGCGAATGTGCCGCCTGGCAGGGCAGGCCGTTTGGTCTGGTCGCGCCTGGCTACAAAATGGCGCAGGTTGCCGTCGACCACCTGTTAGGGCATGAAAACCGCTTTCAGGGCGCCGACATGAGCGCCAAGCTCAAGTTAATGGGCGTGGATGTCGGCGGGATTGGCGACGCACACGGCCGTACGCCGGGTTCTCGCAGCTACATGTGGCTGGATGAAAACAAAGAAACCTACAAACGTCTGATCGTCAGCGCCGATAATAAAACGCTGCTCGGTGCCGTGCTGGTCGGCGACACGCGGGATTACGGCAACCTGCTGCAATTCATGCTGAACAAAATCCCCCTGCCGGACTCCCCTGAAGCCTTGATTCTTCCTGCGACGGCTGGCAGTGCGAAGCCAACGTTGGGTGTTGATGCGCTGCCGGAAAGTGCGCAAATCTGCTCCTGTTTTGATGTCTCCAAAGGCGACATTATCAAGGCGATTAACGGCGGCTGTCATACCGTTGCGGCGCTAAAGGAAACCACCAAGGCCGGCACCGGCTGCGGCGGTTGTATTCCGCTGCTCACGCAGGTGTTAAATGCGGAACTCAGCAAGCAGGGGATTGAAGTCAACCATCACCTGTGCGAACACTTTGCCTATTCGCGTCAGGAGTTGTACCACCTGATTCAAATCGAGAAGATCAAAACGTTCGATCAACTGCTGGAGAAACACGGCTCAGGCTACGGCTGTGAAATCTGTAAACCCACCGTCGCATCCCTGCTGGCGTCCTGCTGGAATGAATATGTACTCAAACCGCAACACACGCCGTTGCAAGATTCCAACGATAATTTCCTCGGCAATATTCAAAAAGATGGCACTTACTCCGTAATCCCGCGCTCCGCTGGCGGGGAAATCACCCCGGATGGCTTGATCGCCATTGGCCGCATCGCGAAGCAATATAACCTGTATACCAAAATGACTGGTTCTCAGCGCATGGCGCTCTTTGGCGTACAGAAAGACGACCTGCCTGATGTGTGGGCGCAGCTCATCGAAGCCGGGTTTGAAACGGGTCATGCTTACGCCAAGGCGCTGCGTATGGCAAAAACCTGCGTCGGCAGCACCTGGTGTCGCTTTGGCGTCGGCGACAGCGTCGGCTTTGGCGTCGAGCTGGAAAACCGCTACAAGGGCATCCGTACCCCGCATAAAATGAAATTCGGCGTCTCCGGCTGTACGCGGGAATGTGCGGAAGCACAGGGTAAAGACGTGGGGATTATCGCTACCGAAAAGGGTTGGAACCTCTATGTATGTGGTAACGGCGGGATGAAACCACGCCACGCCGACCTGCTGGCAGCCGACTTAGATCGCGAAACGGTAATCCGCTATCTGGACCGTTTCATGATGTTCTACATCCGCACCGCCGATAAGCTCCAGCGTACGTCCGTTTGGCTGGATAACCTTGAAGGCGGCATCAACTATCTGCGCAATGTGATTGTGAAAGACAAACTGGGCATTAACGATCAGCTTGAAGCCGATATCGCACGGCTGCGTGAGGGCTATATCTGTGAATGGCAGGCGACGTTGGAATCCACAGAAGCACAGAAACGCTTTGCCCACTTCATTAACAGCCCAGAACGTGATCCAAACGTGCAAATGGTGGCGGAACGTCAGCAACACCGTCCGGCGCGCCCTGCCGAACGCATTCCGATGAAACAGATTGAACCAGAGGGGGAAAGCGTATGAGCCAGTGGACGACCGTATGTAAGTTAGACGACATCCTGCCCGGCACCGGTGTTTGCGCACTGGTTGCACAGCAGCAGATCGCCGTGTTCCGCCCCCGTAACGACGAACAGGTTTACGCCATCAGTAATATCGATCCGTTTGCACAGGCTAGCGTATTAAGCCGTGGGATAGTGGCCGAACATCAGGATGAGCTTTGGGTCGCAAGTCCATTGAAAAAGCAGCATTTCCGCCTTTATGATGGTTTCTGTCTGGAGGATGAAGCCTATTCTGTTGCCGCTTATGATACTCAGGTTACCAACGGTAATGTGCAAATATCTATCGCAGACAGTAACGTAGCGGTTGATAATAGCCAACCATTACCCTAGCCCGCATGGGCTGTGTCCTGTGTACCACGCAGGACACTCCACAATCTGAGTTTTCAAGAGGCGTTACATGGATTACCTGCCAATATTCTGTCAGCTACACGATAAACCTTGTCTGTTGGTAGGAGGCGGTGAAATCGCCGAGCGCAAAGCCCGACTGTTATTGGACGCTGGCGCAGTGATTACCGTCAATGCGCTCGATTTTAACGATCAATTTCAGGCGTGGGAGCAAGATGCTCAACTAACGCTGGTACATGGCACCTTCGATCCCGCGCTGCTGGACGAGGTGTGGCTGGTGATTGCCGCCACAGACGATGAGGTCGTCAACAATCATGTTTACGCCAGTGCCAGCGCGCGCCGGATTTTCTGTAACGTGGTCGATTCCCCCGAACGCGCCAGCTTCATTATGCCGTCGATCATTGACCGATCTCCGCTGATGGTCGCGGTATCCTCTGGCGGTTCCGCACCCGTTTTGGCTCGGTTACTGCGGGAAAAGCTGGAAAGTATTCTGCCGCAAAACCTCGGTAAGCTGGCAACTTACGCGGGCGAATTGCGCAGCCGGGTAAAACAGCGCTTCTGCAAGATGAGCGCACGCCGTCGCTTCTGGGAAAAACTTTTCGTACACGATCGGCTGGCGCAGGCGCTGGCAAGTGAAGACACGCAGCGCGTTCAACAACTGACGGAACTGCTGTTCTCCGCTCCGCTGGACGATCGGGGTGAAGTAACGCTGGTTGGTGCAGGGCCGGGGGATGCAGGGTTACTGACGTTGAAAGGTCTACAGCATCTACAGCAGGCCGACACCGTCGTTTACGATCGGCTGGTATCGAAAGAGATCCTCAACCTGTCACGCCGTGACGCCGAGCGTATCTTCGTCGGCAAAACATCGGGTTATCACAGCGTTCCTCAGGATCAAATCAATCAGCTATTAGAAGAAAAAGCGCGGGCTGGCCATCGTGTTGTCAGGCTCAAAGGCGGTGACCCCTTTATCTTTGGCCGTGGCGCTGAAGAGCTAGAACATTTGCAGCAGGCGGGCGTGCCTTTCTCTGTCGTACCCGGAATTACCGCCGCGTCAGGTTGCTCCGCCTACAGCGGTATCCCGCTCACCCACCGCGATCACTCACAGGGCGTCAGGTTGATTACCGGACACGTTAAACACGATACCGATCTGGACTGGTCCAGCCTCGCCGCAGAAAAGCAGACGCTGGTATTTTATATGGGGCTTCAGCAGGCCGAGTACATTCAAAATCAGCTCATCGAGCAGCAGTTACCGGAAACCGTGCCTGTCGCCATTATCGAAAACGGCACCTCAACCAAACAGCGTGTCCTGAGTGGTCAGCTTTCCCAACTGAGTGAATTAGCGCAACAGGCCAGCAGCCCGAGTTTGATCATTATCGGCAACGTCGTCGGCCTACGGGAAAAATTGAACTGGTTCTCTGACCAGACAGCATAAATCTCTGCCATTTCCCTTAGATTCCCGCTATCCACCTGCCGGATAGCGGGAACGCCCGATTTCAGTGCGCATCATTATCAAATAGCATAATAATTCGCCATTCTTAACGTATCTTCTCTTACACAACATCACTGTTTCGATGATGAAGACCGTAACGGGCGGCGCGATTAAGGCTTACGGACGAGAAACAAAGCCAACGGCGTCGTAAACTTTCTTCAGCGTTTCCTGCGCACGGGCGCTGGCTTTTTCAGCCCCTTCACGCATCACCTGTTGCAGGAAAGCCTCATCGTTACGGAAACGGTGATAGCGTTCTTGCAGTTCAGACAACATACCGGATACGGCATCCGCTACTGCGCCTTTCAGGTGACCATACATCTGGCCGTCAAACGCTTGCTCCAACTCAGGAATCGATTTTCCCGTCACGCCAGACAGAATATCCAGCAGATTCGATACCCCGGCTTTATTCACCACGTCGTAGCGAACGACTGGCGGCTCGTCGGAATCGGTTACCGCGCGCTTGATCTTTTTCACCACCGCTTTCGGATCTTCCAGCAGCCCGATAACGTTGTTGCGGTTATCGTCAGACTTGGACATTTTCTTGGTCGGCTCCAGCAGTGACATCACGCGCGCGCCCGATTTAGGAATGAACGGCTCAGGCACTTTGAAAATGTCGCCATACAGGCTGTTAAAGCGCTGACCAATATCACGGCTCAGTTCCAGATGTTGCTTCTGATCTTCGCCCACCGGCACCTGATTCGTTTGATACAGCAGGATATCCGCCGCCATCAGCACCGGATAATCGAACAGACCCGCGTTGATGTTCTCTTCATAACGTGCGGATTTATCCTTGAACTGCGTCATGCGGCTCAGTTCGCCGAAATAGGCATAGCAGTTCAGTATCCAGCTCAGTTGACTATGCTCAGGCACATGGGACTGAACAAAAATGGTGCTCTTTTTCGGATCGATGCCACAGGCCAGATAAAGCGCCAGCGTATCCAGCGTCGCTTTTCTCAGCGCCTGCGGATCCTGACGTACCGTGATGGCATGCAAATCCACGATGCAATAGATGCAATCGTAGTCGTCCTGCATGTTGACCCACTGACGTAACGCCCCCATGTAGTTACCAATGGTCAATTCACCAGACGGCTGCGCACCGCTAAATACAATGGGCTTGCTCATACTAAGGGTTCCTGATTGTGTGAAGAAGAATGCCCGATCAGGGGCAAAATATCGGCAAAACGATCCAGAACAACGTCCGGCTGACTCAGCGCGATCGCTTCACCATAGTTATAACCATACGTCATACCGACACTACGACAATCCGCCGCCCGTGCCGCCTGAATATCATTGCGGGAATCGCCGACGAACAACAGTTCGCTGGCACGCAGCCCCAGCTTACCGAGCACCAGATAGAGCGGCGCGGGGTGAGGCTTTTTCACAATGACGTCATCGCCACCGATGATCAGCGAGAAATAGTCAGCGATCCCTAATCCAGCCAGCAACGGCGCAACAAACGGCGAGGGTTTATTGGTCACCACCGCCATCGGAACCCCTTGCTGTGCCAGTTGTGCCAGCGTCTCTTTGACCTGTGGAAACAGCGTGCTCCCGCTATCTACCGTTTGCGCATAATAGTGATCAAACCGTGCGCGGGTTTCCTGCAAACGTGCGGCCGTTGGCTCCACGCCAGCCCAGCGCAGCGCACGTTCCACCATGACATCCGCACCGTTACCAATCCAGGTAGCGACATTGGCTTCACCCGCAGCAGGTAATGACTCCGCTACCAACGCCCGATCAATCGCCGCCGCCAGACCCGGAACACTGTGAACCAACGTGCCGTCCAAATCAAAAGCCAAGCCGCGAATTGTGCTTAAGTCAATCATGTGTCGTCCTTGATATTTCATTACGCATTTGATCAATGACGGTACGGTAATCTGGGTGACCAAAAATAGCCGAACCCGCCACAAACATATCGGCACCTGCTTCTGCAATCGCACCGATATTCTCCACTTTCACGCCACCATCAACTTCCAGCCGAATGTCGTAACCGCTGTCGTCGATCAAACGGCGAACCTGACGCAGCTTATCCAGCGTACTGGGAATAAAAGACTGGCCGCCAAACCCAGGATTCACCGACATCAGCAAAATGATATCCAGCTTATCCATGACGTAATCGAGGTAACTTAGCGGCGTCGCAGGGTTAAACACCAGACCCGCTTTGCAGCCATGATCTTTGATCAGTTGCAGTGAACGATCGAGATGATCCGTGGCTTCAGGATGGAAGGTGATGAAACTGGCCCCCGCATTGGCGAAATCGGGAATGATACGATCGACCGGTTTCACCATCAGATGAACGTCAATGGGTGCGGTAATACCGTAATCGCGCAGGGATTTCAGTACCAACGGGCCAATCGTCAAATTTGGCACATAGTGGTTATCCATGACATCAAAATGGACCACATCCGCCCCGGCAGCCAATACGTTAGCCGTATCTTCACCAAGACGGGCAAAATCAGCCGACAAAATGGACGGTGCGATTAAAAACGGTTTCATTCATTTCTCCAAACGATCAAGTTTGAATGCCTGCGGGTAACCTCCTCCCGGCTAATGACGCCACTCAGACGACATTAGCCGATTCACCGCGCTCTGTTTGCCCCACACGGATTCACCGATAGAGGGCTAATAACTCGTTTACTTTACTACGCCCTAAAATATTACGGCTAATCGTTCTGCGCGCTTTAACCACATAAAGCACCGCTTCCTGATACCATTCACGAGTCAGCAAGGTGTCATGATTGGAAATCAGCACGGGGATCTGGCTTTCTACGGACAAACGGTGCGCCAATTGCGCCAAACTTTGCTGGTCAGCATGGCTGAAATTATTCGTGTGATAGGCCGTAAAATTCGCGGTAGCAGATAGCGGCGCATAAGGCGGATCGCAATAAATAACCGCCCCCTTCTCTGCTTTTTCCAGCGTGTCCTGATAATGTTCACAGACGAAGGTGGCATTCTGCGCTTTAAAGGCGAACCAGCGAATCTCTTCTTCAGGGAAATAGGGCTTCTTATAGCGCCCAAAAGGTACATTGAATTCACCGCGCATGTTGTAGCGGCACAGGCCGTTATAACAGTGGCGATTCAAATAGAGAAACAGCAGCGCCCGCCGATAGGCATCGCCGCAAAGGTTAAACTCGTCACGCAACAGATAAAACGCCTCAGACGTATTCACCTCTTCCGTAAAAAGTTTACGGGCATCGAGAACAAACTCATCGGCATTCGATTTGACGATATTGTACAGGTTAATCAGGTCGCTATTAATATCAGCCAGTATGTAGCGTTCGTATTCCGTATTCAGAAACACGGAACCCGCGCCGACAAATGGCTCGATAAGACAGTCTCCTGCGGGTAAATAGCGACGAATTTCTTCTACCAGCGGATATTTACCACCAGCCCATTTTAAAAAAGCGCGGTTCTTCTTCATGCCGTCGTTAGTTACTCATACGTTTCAGAGCCGCGGATTGTACTCTGTGTCAGACAGCACATCAGGGCTAAAATTGGTGTTACTTATTCAAGTCCTGCTTCACCTGACGGATCGGCTTAACCCATGGTTTTTTCGCTTGGACTTCTGCGGGCAATCCAGCAATTGCCTGTTTCGCCTCCGCAGAAGAAGCATAGACCCCGGTCACTAACACATACCAGGATTTTCCGTCTCGTTTGGTTTCATACACCCACGCATGGGTGAGATTGTTCTGTTTCGCGTAAGCTTTCAGCGTGTCGGCGCGTGAAGCACTGCTCAGTTGCAGCGTAAAGTGACTCGCTGGCGCATTCTGTACGGAAACGTTCTGTCCGGCAGCCGCAGGAGCAACCTTGGTGTTAGTCGCAGGCTTGTTGCCGACGACTGGCGTTTTCTGCGTGCTATTCGCAGCAGGCTTCGCGTTGTTACCCGCATGAGCAGGCGTCGTATTATGCGTATTTTTCGCTGATGAAGTCGCAGGCGTTTTTCCCGTTGCCGCCACCGTCGCAGGCGCAGTCGGCAACGTCGAGTTTCCTGTCGCCCCTTGAGAGAACTCACTCACAGGCCCTTGCTGTTGCGACAATGCATCCGTGATATTGCCCGGCAACTCAATACGCTGCTGACCCGCCACTGGCGG
>NZ_JSXC01000063.1 GCF_000803215.1 Pectobacterium fontis | reverse complement strand
TGTATTAGCTCAGACTTGATCTGACAGTTACCGGTTATTTATACAGGTGTCTGTCAGATTACATCTGGCTTAAATTCTTCTCAGCCCAGATGCGTTTTCCATCACATAATGTTTCCATCGGCGTCCGCCCACAGCACATTTTTCCCTGATGCGTTCTCGCATTATTATAATACTCCAACCATTCATCAAGATCCGATTGCAGAGTATCAATGTCTCCGTACAGTTTTTTACGGAATGTCACCTGATAAAACTCCTGCAATATTGTCTTATGGAACCGTTCGCAGATACCGTTGGTTTGTGGCGACATCGCTTTTGTCTTCGTGTGGTCTATATCATTAATAGCCAGATAAAGCTGGTAATCATGGTGTTCAACCCGTCCACAATATTCCGTTCCGCGATCGGTTAATATCCTTAGCATCGGCAAGCCCTGCGACTCATAAAATGGCAACACGCGATCATTCAGTAAATCTGCCGCTGTGATTGGCGTTTTACTGACGTACAGTTTGCAATGCGCCACTTTTGAGTAAGTATCAACAAACGTTTGCTGATAGATTCGTCCCACACCTTTCAGGTTGCCCACATAGAAAGTGTCCTGAGAGCCCAGATAACCCGGATGAGCAGTTTCAATTTCACCACAGACCTCATCATCACTGGCTTTCCGCTCCAGCGCCGCGATTTGCGCATCAGTGAGTTCGATGCCCTCTCTGGCCACTTTTTCCTCAAGCGCTTTCAGGCGTTTTTTGAAGTTTTCCAGTGAATGGCGAACCCAGACAGAACGAACGCCACTGCCGGAGATAAAAACGCCTTTTTTGCGTAACTCATTACTGGTCCGGTGTTGTCCGTGAGCGGGGAATTCAACAGCATAATCAATGACAGCCTGTTCGGTTGCTGCATCGGTTCTGTTTTTCAGGTTCGGTCCACGGCGACTACGATTAATTAATGCGTCAACGCCACCTTGCTCCGCGAGTTCCCGATAGCGGTAAAACGTATCACGAGACACGCCCATGACTTTACAGGCTTTCGAAACATTACCAAGCTCTTCGGCCAGATTCAGTAAACCCGCTTTGTGTTTGATGACAGGATTGTTAGTATGCAACATGAGAGTTACCTCTTGTGTTTTGTATAAGGATTCGACACCCATATCAAAACCGGTAACTCTCACTCTTTCAAGCTGATATGTCAGATCTGGTCGCGACTAATACA
>NZ_JSXC01000062.1 GCF_000803215.1 Pectobacterium fontis | reverse complement strand
GTCTGAGCTAATACACATTACTATGGCGTATTGCGGTCACTTTTGGATAACTTTCTTTTTCTGGCATCTGTACCCTAACTTGCAGATATACATCTCTCGGTATGTCAATCAACGATAAGTCAGACCATTCTGCGTGGCCATCTCGCTCAGCATTGTACGGCTGTTTATCAAGATTTAGACGATTAGATGCAAATTCTGGAGCATCTTTGTGTACTCGATGGTATGTTTTTACAATGATAGAACCATCAGATTCAACACTATAATCATTCCAAATTCGTTCCATACCATTTCGGCATTTGGGGTTCGTAACACCACCATCATCACCACCCCATGCCCTGTCCGAATTAAGACCAAGACATCCGGTGATTTTATAAACTCCTTCACTCAAGCGCTCTACGCTCACCCCTTCAGCTTCTTTCGTGGCAGTGAATGAGCCGCCGGCATAAATGTTGAGCACAGGGCTTGCTGTTTTGTAAAAACCGTTTGCATCCGCTACTGCATTATTTCCTGTTACTAACACAGATCCTGTTGCTGTAGTTGGTATCGTTGTAACAATTTGCCCCGTTGTTGTCGCAGCATCTTGCCTGCTATATATTTCGACACGGTTTGAAGTAGATGATGTTATAAACCTGTAGCGCCCAACTGTCCCCGCCGCAATTCCTGTGTTTAGCATCTCGATGCCGGGGAAACTTGCGCGTGAAATTAGAGGGTTTGCTGTGAATGTTTTAGCCCCCCCAATAGTCTGCGCATTACCTGACATCAAAACTTGCTGCCCATTCCAATTAACAACGCCTTCTCCTGTTGTGTATAGATTTATATTTCCACTAAAATCCAACGTAACACCAGCATTGGTATAATGATTGTGCATTGTAAATGAATTAACATTACTAGTGCCAAAACCAAAAAAACCGCGATTAACGCCGTCTGCGGTTTGAAATAAAGCATAATGTGCGTTACTTCCTGAAGCTGGCCTACTATAAAATGAGGCTTCGTTTCTTGAAAAAATCTTTTGCCCAGTTATACGTTCATTTCCTGCACTGGTAAGAACAGACCCCCAAGTTATTGTACCGCCCGCCATCCACCCAATATAAAATTCGCTAATACTCCCCTGAAGGGTTGCAAAGAATGCCCCATTTCCAGCATTGTTGTCAGCCTTGTGTGTACAAACTATAGAATAAAAACCCGCCGTACCTCCTCCAGGAACTAATGCCGCAAACGATCCAGTGGCATTAATAAACAACCGTGCACCAATTGTCATGTCTGAAAGCTGAGTTATAGAAGTTAGAGTCACTGGTTGCGCACTAGTTAATCGACCTATATTGCTGGCAAAATCTTGAAACCCATTAATGAATGACATACGGGCAGTGATGTTCTGCGCAACATCAGACAGTAATATGGGATGCCAAACGCTAACATTATTGTTGTCTATAGTCCTAAAACGGAGGTCAGGGGAACCAATTCGATAATCCCCCCACAGTTGAATCCCATAATTTCTAGACGGATTACTGAATATGTTAAATATGTGCCCGTTGGAAGGAACGTCGCTTTGCTGAGTAGATTGCGCATACCACGCTCCATTGATGCGAAAATCTGACGCTAAGGATGCGTTCGGAATAAGTTGCGAACTATCCCGCCCGATACCGCCTGCCTGCCCAGCAACAAGAACATTACCCACAGTTGCGGCTGGTACGGATTGTTTTATTAATGTAGCACTATTCCAAATCTCCCTCCACTCGTCCCATGTCGAACCGCCTACTAAGAAATATCTGATATAAACTCTTGAAGAATTAAAAGGAAAATACAATTGAGTACACGCGCCAAGGCCATTGGCTGTACTTTGCAAAACAAGTAACGCTCCTGAAACTGCTACGGGATAATTTCGTTCTGCTGTTGCATTTCCGTTCTGATTTTGAAACCAGATACCATCCTGTTCGCCCGTAATAGTATTTAGATCTAATGTTCCTAACCCCCCGCGTTTTCTGTAAAGATTATTTAGTGTTTCTGTAGCAGCAGAGCCTAAACTGATGTTTGCACGAAATTGCTCAGGATTTTCAATGTCAGCCCCGTTAGCCGACTTTTTCATTACACCAGCCAACGTAGCCTGAGCATTTCCCGCCGCTGTCTCTGCTGCATTTTTTGCGACAAGCGCACCATTGGCTGAATTGCTAGCAGCATTAGCTGAAGCCGTCGCCGCCGCACTAGCTTGCTGGGCTTGAGCTACCGCCGCGCTGAGATTTTGCGCATACTGTGCCGCCTCATCTCTGGCAGTAGCAGCGGCACTCGCAGCCTCTGCCGCATTAGTACCCAACACCTGCATCGCAGCCAGCTTTGCCGCTACGTCAGTCTGAATCTCACGAAAATAGACAACAATCGCTGGTGTAACGGCCTGTTCCATCGCTGCCAGTTTTAATAGTTCGTTGATCGTCGCTGGCGTCGATTTATCATTAATAGAGACGGAACCATAGACCGAATTGTAACCATCACTCTGGATTGAAATGGCGTACTCACAGATTTCCAGCGGAATAGCGTAGTTACCATCCTGATCGGTCATGACTGATGCAGAAAAGCCGTTCAATACCGAAGGCCCGTTGGTCAATGCGCTAAACGTGACTTCAGCACCGGAAACAGGGACACCAGCCGGATTCATTAACACGCCACTGATTAATACACTCACGCTTGCGAACTCCCGTTATATTGCGCCTGCTTTTTCTGCCCGGCAGCGGTATCAGTTTGTGATTTGACGCCCAGCAGATCGACAAAGGTTTGATAGTGCTGGGATGACAGCATTGCGTTATTGCCATTTTCTGCGTCTTTGCCATAGGCGCGAAAAAGGATGAACTCAAGAACAGGGTTAAAGTACAGTTCATCAAGGGGGAATGGCCGGGCGTTCTGCGAAGACAGATCGGCAATACTGGCAGGAGAAGGTAAACGCGCGACGTTAATTTCCAATTGAGCACCAGCCAGCGCGCCGGGGAATACAAAGAAGGTTTTAGGTGTCTGCTCGTCGTAGCAATAACGTTCAATCGAGCCCGTTATGCTGTGCCAATCGGGATACTGATAATCGAGCGCATCACGCGGGAACGGTTGAATAGCACGCCCGCCTATGACTCGCGTAATTTCCAGTAAACGTATCGCGCCATCAGGTAAATGTTGCCGCGTACCCGGCTCGCAATCGAATGTCTCAATCGACGCCCCGGCATCTGGCCTGATGATGATGACGGCGTTGATCGCATCATTGTAATAATCCAGCAACTCGGATTTAGGCCAGCGCAGCCACAGCGAATCCAGCAGTTGCGAGTTTGCTCTGCCGATAATGTCGTTAATCGTTGTCATTAGTAGAAGTCGTGTTTACGGACGGGATTGTGGAAACCGGTTATCGGGGAGTTATCAAGCGCATCACGGTAGGCTCGTCGATAACCATCGGTGAAAATGGATCTGAAATACGCCGCTCGCTGCGGATCGCTCCACGGCTTACCTGGCATCAGGTAGAGGTCTTCTAACGCACCAGCAGCAATCACATCCGTGTAATCGTCGACCAACGCATCTGGCACAGTATCCGCCGTGCGCCGAGGTTCTACGGCAAAGAGAATGACAATGCGGCCAAACGGTCGAGTAAACGCGATGTGATTCGCTGAAATGACGGTAAAGTCTACGCCAGCAATAAGAACAGCCGGATCATCAGGGTTGCTGATATCGGTGACCAGTAAGCGCTTGACGCACTTCACTTCCAGACTCTCCGCCAGCGTAAGCGTTACACCTTGCTCAACCTCTGTCAGCACCAGCGATTCACGGCAAAACAGCGACTCACGGCAAAATGTGATTGCGGCTTCCAATACAGATTGCCGCATCATAAAGTCTAACGGCCCACTAATATGCTTACGGATCGCTGGCAGAAATGCGTCAAGCGATGCCATTACTCAGCGCCCTTTGCTTTAACAGCTTCACGAACACGGGCGCGGAAATCATCAACTTTTTCCTGCGCACCTTGTTTCAGATCTGCCAGATCTTCTGCTTCAACCAGCGTCGCTAGTTGAACAGATGTCAACTTTGCCAAATCAATTTCATCGTTACCGATTTTGACCACCCAGCTATTCGCTTCCGCTTCCGCCTTCTGGCGTGCGAGTTCTTCCGCTGCGAGTTTGGCTTTCAATGCCTCGTCTTCCGCAGACTGTGCCAGCACCGATGTCACCTGGTCTTCACGTACCCATACGGTGGGGAACTCCAGCAACTGGTGAGCAATCCTGCTTTCAACGTTGACGGGTTTAAGGCGGGGAAAGATCAGGCGGCTACCGGTCACGGTATCGCGCTTTTTGTCTTTACCACCGATGTACACAACAGAAATATCTGTCATTCTTGAATCCTCATAAAAAAGCCCACCGAAGTGGGCTGGATAATGTTGGAAGCGGCTTAGTAGCCTACCGCGACATATTTCACATTGACGATCAGACGACCTGTTGCGGCACCACCTGCAATCGTGGCGGTAATTTTCTCACCGCTGGCCACCGTGCTGTACGGCACCACAGGTACAGATTTCGCCACTGCCGCTGCATGACTCGCTGCTGCGACAAGCGCCTGATTACCGCTCTTGATCGCTACAGTGGTATTGGCACCCAGCGCATCACTGACGACATCAACAGCATAAATCCGCATACCGATCGGCATTTCCAATAACTCAACAACATCGCCAACGGCTGCGGTAGCCAGCACAATCTGGCTTTCTGCTAAAGACAAATTGCCCTGTGGCCCTTGATACACCGCATCACGCATGGACGGCGCTTGAATCGTTGCCATAAAATTTTCTCCTGATAAAACAAAGCAGCAGGCCGAAACCTGCTCTTATGTGAGGATTAGGGGGATGGATTAACGCCCCGTAGAGATCGCCGAATCGACGACAATAACGCCGTGGTCACTCATGCGGCCATCTTTCTGCTGGAAGCGAATTTTCTTCAGGCCATTGATCCAACGAACAGAAATTTCTGTGCCGTTACCGTGGTCCACTTTCTCTTCGTGATAACCGAAGTGACCACCGCCCTCGCCCGTGCCGTAAGCATTCGCCAGCGCCTGACCACCCAGCAAGATAGCGCGGTCAATGGTGGTTTGTGCTTCTTTCAATGCAACGGTGGCCGCCAAATCGTTGTTAGATACGGCGACCTGAGAACCAGAATTGAAGCGGATTGGCATCCCGGTGTACTTGCGCACCAGAATGTTACGCCACATCGCGCATTCGCCTTTGAACAGCGGGTGATCGAAACCTTTAGAGCGCTGAATAACGCGAGACAGCATCGCCTGCCAGTCTTTACCTGACGTGGAGGTATACCAGTCATTCCACTGGCGTGGCGTGACGTTTAGGACGTAATACGGATCGTCGTTCGCCATTTCGTCTTTCGACATTTTGACGGGCTGGAGCGGGTGCGCCATTTCATCGATAAACAGAGAAAGATTATCGACTACGCCCAAACTGAAGATATCGGCAGCATCCAGACTTTCAAAGCTGGTCGCATCACCGGCATAAAAGTGACGGTCATAGGTCGGTGGCAGCACATCGTTGATCATGATTTTGCCAAACTCGCCATGACCGGCCAGCGGCAGAATGGTGTCATCAGCGATGAAATCACCGCGTGCGCCTGCCAGATGCACCGTTGCGCACTGATCTTGCAGGTCATTAAAGTACGTGCCCAGCAAGGTACGTGCGGTTTTGTTCAGATTGTGCTTATAGCGCTGCTCTGACATTTTCCCGCCCGCATCAACCAGGTGACGACCCTGATTAATCTTAAGCGAGAAGTCAGCGAACGCGAGGTTTTCACCGCGCCCTTCCAGCTTCGCATCGCCCATCGTCGGACGCTTGCTGAGCTTGTGGACAATCTGCATATCCACTTCATCACCTTTGGCTTTTTGCAGATCGGTGATACGCACCACTGGCGCGGTATAGCTGGTTTGCTTCACGCCTTTTTTATCCGGCGTTACCGCTTTTGGTGCTTCCTGCTGTTCCGTCATGATGTTAACGAATGAGCGGTTGCGGTTGGCTGCGGTGAACAGCGCAACCTGCATCAACTTATTCGCCTGGGCGGAGGTAATGGTAGTCATGTTGATTCCCTAAAAAGAAAACCCGCACGCAGCGGGTTGGATGGTGTGAGTAGATAACGTCAGATGGCTTGTTCTAGCAGCGCTTCAATCTGCGCATCGGTCATGCCAGCAAACATCACCTGCAATTGATCAGGATCGGCATTGACCGCCTGTTCCAGTGGCGATGCAGAGTGTTGCGTGGTTGAGCCAACATCTGACGGTGACGCAGGCAGCTGTGACGAAGCAGTTGCTTTCGCCAGCAGATCTGCTGCTTTTTGCTGAAGCTCTTCGGCTGTCGATTGCTGTTGCGCGGCTTGCGTAGGCTGTTGAGGTGCACTCTCCACAGACTCACCATAGGCGGCGCGGGTTCGCTTCACGACTTCACCGAATCGTTCATTTAACGGTTTGTCTTTCCACGCGGGATCAAGTTTGAGTGTTTCATCGATATGCACCGCCAGTGTAAAACGGTCTGGATCGCTATCTTGCCAGTTTTTCAGATCTGGCGTGGCGTCCAGTGCCGCAATCACGGGGTTGTCATTAACAGGTTGAGAAACTACCGGGGCTGGCTGCGCAGATTGCAGGTATTCCACTTTCTGCGTCAAAGCATCAAGCACATTCGCCACTTCAGGGAAACTCTCACGCACCGTCGCGATCTGCTCTGGTGTGATTTTAGCTTTTTCCGGCAACTGCGCAGGCTGCAAACCAGCATCGTTAATCTGGCGCGTAAAGACTTCCAACTGTCGCCGAGCTTCAGCTAGTTCCGTAGACGTCCGCTGATTCGCTTCAGACAGGCGGCGCTTTTCGGCACGTTCCGCTTCCAGCACATCATAAGGAATAGTGTGTTTACCATCGCGGCTGAGAATGCTTTTCACGGTGCTATTGCCGTCATCAGCATCAGTTGGCTGTTGCGTTGTGGTCACCTGTGGTTGTGCAGCTACGCCCGGCGTCAGCGTGGTGGTATCGCCCTTATTTTCCTGCTGCCCATTCAGATTATCCACAGTTACTTGCCCGGTATGGATTACCGCACCCGTCGCCTCATCAGAAATATCCACATAGCCCAAGCCATTCAGCAATGCTTCCAACTCTTCCGCTGTTTCTTCACCTGTTAAATTATCAATATCAACACTCACGTTATGACTCCTGCATGTCTATTTGTCGGATAGATCCGAAAGGGGTGGGACGTATCGCTGCCCATGCGAATAAGCGCTCTAACAAAAGCGCTTATCGGCACAAACAAAAAAGCCACCCGAAGGTGGCCGATACTGATTTTGTGGTATAAAAAACCGGAGCAGCTTTTTAAGGCATACTCCGGTATCTTTCTGGAATGTAGCGCGTATCTTAATAAGGGGCAATACCCATGAAACGATTTAACTTTCTTACCATTCCAATATTATTTATCACTGCTGTAACCAAACCCAGAAAGTGGATATTAATTACAGGATTTGCATTTAGTTCATGGGCACTGACATTCATAGGGGGAGTAACATCCGATATCATTGCGCTTATTCAAGATTATGGCCTACAAAACATGACGCTTACAGAGTGGGCTATCACGCTCTACATCTTTTTGGTTTTATCTGCGCTGACGTATAGCTATAAAACCATGCTCTGCAAGACAGTGTACTATTGCCGCCATCGATTTGGCGTTTATCCGTTTTGGTCAAATTTATTAAAAAAACCGATTTAGATCGGGATCGAATCAATCTGCCCCTGAATACTCTGCATCACCTGCGCGTTCAACGCCTCAATTTCCCGCGTCGTGTTCTCCATATCCTGAAGGATACGACCTGTTTCCGCCTGCGTTTTCGCATCATCAAAGCGCTGACTGTTCGTTAAAGTTTGCTCACGCTGAGCCGCCGCCGCAATGCGCTGTGCCTCGGCTTCCAGCTTCGCCACTTTCCCAGCGATCTCACGCATCGCCAGTTCTTGCTGCTGCGCCTGCAACTGCTGTTGCTGCTGAGCCGCCTGCTGCTCTTCTGGCGTCATTTCATCTGGCGACTTCGGCGTACCCAGCGCACTGCGGATACGTTCTATAAACTCGGCTTTCTTCGGCACATCCAGCAGTTCGACCCACATATCCAGTACCGTAGCTTGTACCTGCGGCGGCAATCCAGTGATGACCTGAGACATACGCTCGGCCAGTTGCGATTTATAGGCTGGCGTCTGCTGGATCGGTGCAAGCGCGATATGCGCACGCAGGCGGGAAACATCGTTAGTCATCCCGTTACCGGACTCTTCATTAATGGTGACAGATTTACGGCGGCGCGGATCGTCACGGTTCACCACAACGGAGTAATTGCGTCGACGCGTCAGGTCTTCCAGCAAATACGACAGCAGCAATTGTCCGACCTGCTGACAGGCGAACTGATAGTTATCGTTGATTTCCGCTAACGTCGTCGCGCCCTGTTCGACCAGATTGCTGATTGCCACACCGGAAGCGGCACTGGAGTCCTGCCCGAGAAATGCCGAATACACGCCCATCCCGTCCTGAATCAGTTTCATACTCTCCTGCATGACCTGAAACTGCTGCTGCGCGACTTGGAAATCCTGCTGAATATTAATGGCATCCGCTGCCGTTGTTTTGTTGTGTCTTTGGGGATTGAGCGTAATCACGCCGTCTGGTCGCTCAACTTCGTCCGCTAACTGCCTATCGGTCATGTTAGTCGCATCGGCATCCTTGATGATGCGCTTAGCTTGTAATAACCAAGTCAATTTGATGCGACGGAAGTTCACTTCATCCTGAGCGGGGATCGCGCGGCAAGCTAAGCCATACGGCGCGCCCGTTTTGTCTTTGCGATAGCCCCAGAACGGCACCAGCGGGAACATGCCCTGCGGTGCGGAGCATGGACGATCGCCAAGAAAGTGTGGACCGACAAACCACGCCTCGCGGATCCGGCTGACGCGAGACATCACCACCGATACGCGGCCTGTTGCCAGCGCCACGGCGTGCATCACGTTGTTTTTATCGAACTGGATAACGCGACCATTGGACAACTCAAGCACTGGCACCCGCTGGTATGTGCGATAGTAGATCACCTGCAACATAACGCGCTTACGGTTGGACGATACCCATTCAGTATCCTTACGGCTCCACTGTTGGTACTCGTCATAAGCGCTGATTAAGGCGGACTCCTGCCCCTCGGCAATATCGGTATCGACAAACCCGCGCCACTCATTGATCGAATAGTCGATAACCTGCGCCATATCGGGGAAAGTGGCCTTCACTTCATCCACGTCCAGCCAACGCTTGCGCATCAACCAGCGGCAATCGCTCAGATCAGACTCACGACTGTGCCAATCCCAGAACACTTCATTACGGTGAACGGTTCCAACCTTGTAACGCGAACCAAATAGATCGCTGTTACGGCGTACCTCAACCCATGATAACCCCGCTTTGATCTGCTCAGCGTAGGCATCGGAGCGAGCCTTATTGATGTTGGACAACCGGCACACATCAGCAAATTCCGCATTGACCGCATCGGCCAGTTGCTCCATTTCCTCATCAGGATCATCAGCGATAACCATCAGGTCGGTACGTGTCTTGGCCTCCATACCCAGTACACCATCAATGGTTGGCGCAATCAGGTTATGCATCGTCAGCGGTTGACCGCGTTCACGCAGTTTCGCCACCACTTCCGGCGCAAGCTGATCGCCGTCGTAATACGCGCAGGCGGTATTTGCCGTGGTGCGCCAGTCTGGCTGCGCGTCAATGTCCGATGAAAGATCCAGTAATTGCCGCTGCGTAAAGCGGTCGCGATTGTCCTGCTGGCGATTATCCTGCTGCTGTGGCCGTGCCTCAGCGTCAATAGCGGCTGTGTTCATCAATGTGACATCCAGTGAGTAGGTTTAGAACGGTCGATAGGTTTCAGTTTCGGTCTGGCTGGCATACGAGCACGCATTTCCTGTGCAATGGCATAGCTCATCACCTGGTCATCGAAACAACCGGTTTGTGCGCCCATGCTGCCTTTGGCGTCATAGACATAGGTATTGAGTTCGTTGATGGTGCCGATCCAGCGAATGCCGCTGGCCTTTTCGCGCAGTAACGTTTTCAGCCCTTCCGTCACCACCGGCTTACTCTGCTTAGTAGTCAGCCAGCCCAGCTTCGGCGTTTCGTCGTCGTTATCGCGATCAAGGTGTTGCTCGGCATAAATAGCGCGAATGGGGTAAACATCACGCAGCTTCTGCAATACCGCATGGCCGTGGTTATTTCGCTCTGGCCCGATGTAAGCGGTGTTATACCACTCGCCGACGTGTGCCAGCAGTTGCGCGAATAGCTCCGCATCCAGATGACCGAACCAGTGCGCCACCTGTTCGCCTGACGATTTCTTCACAACATCGAAAGATGAACGGTCACCGTTTTCCAGGCCTTCAGCCACGTCAGCGCCAATAGCATAATCCTCGCCGGGATCCGGCAATTCCCAGACCAGCAGATGATTTTGTAACGTGCGCTGAAGCTCTTCTTTATCGCCGCCGCGCAGTGCCTGCACCTTTGTGCGTTTACCGGTTTCAGGCTCTACGCCATAGACAATGAGCGGCGGGCTACAGCGCCCTTCGGCATGCATCACATTGATGGCGGCAAATACACGGCGACCAGAGGTTAAGAAAGCCTCCTGCGGCGTAGAAGGAAATTCCTGCTTCATTTCCTCGCCCTGCTCAACCTCTTTGCGGATATACCACTGCTTTTGCTCATCACTCAGCGTGACGCGCGTTGCCGCTTCCACCGCAGCAAAATATTCCTGGTGATATTTACTCAGGCGCAGGCCACCGGCCGGAACGGGCGCAACGTATTTCGGATCGTCAAACCACGGATAGAAGTGAAACTTGTAATCCTGCATCGTCAGATCGACACCAGATTGCGCCAGCTCAAGCGCCCGTGTACTCATAGTATGAAAATCGCCGCCCACGCCTTCCGCCGTGGATTCATCAAACACGATACCGCCGTCATGCACGGCGTTCAGCGTACCTGTTCGCACCTCTTTGGCTTTGGCCGGATACTTGGCGCAGATTTTCCCGTGCTCCGAAATGTGCAAACGCTGAACCGTACCCGAGCGGAAAGACGTAGCCACCTGAATGCTGGAGCCATGAGAAAACAGAATATAGCCGCCATTCGCCCCGCTACGTCGCTCGGTAATCTTGAATGACGAACGTAACCAACCGGGCAGATTATCGAAGGGTATCGATATTTTGGTACGGAAGATTTCGCCAGCGGCAGTCTTATCCTGCGCAATGATCCCGCACTTGATGTTCTTATTGAACAGCGCCTGATCGAGCAGGTAGATATCAATCGCGGTGGAGAAACCAAGCTGACGCGCTTTGAGAATGATGTTGCGATAATGCATGTGCTTGAACAGTCGGCGCTGTGCCGGACGCATCCGAAACGTGACCAGTTGGCCTTTTTCATTCTCGATCTTGTACAGATTGTTGAGCCGCCACCACGGATTGCTCAATTTTGACAAAATAAAAAGGCGCTGCTGCGCCTCAGTCATTCCGTCCAGCTCGTCTTCTGCGAGACTGGCATCATACTGCGGTGTCGTCATTGCGCCAGCATTCCATCATCCGGCATCGCATGAATATCACGCACCACATCGGTTAGCGGCGTCGTCACATCCTTGCTTTCCGCCGTCAGTTTCTCTGTTTCGGCTTTCAGCTTGGCGGTCGCCGCCTTAATACGCTGCGTGTCAGCACTCAGGCGCGGAACATTCACCGCATCCAGTTGTAACTTGCTCAGGCTGTTTTCGATTGACTCAATCCGGGCAATGTTGCGATCGAGCCCTTGTTCAGCCTTGATGAACTTATCGTAAAGCTCGATACGCGCTTCAACTGATTCTGCGTTCTGCAAATCTTCCATGATTTTGTTCAGCGTTTTTGTCACTGACAACGCGCGAGCGCGGGTGAAAATCAGTTCATCACGTAGCTCAGTTTCTCGCACCGCATCAAAAAGTTCATCGGCATCCAGATATTTTGCATAGGCCGAATGCTTGCGTGGGATTTGATTACCAGGCTGGAACGCATTAGTTGGAACACCATAATTCCCGCCCAGATTGTTCCCTTTAACAAAGCGACCACTAGCATCCCGTTGCGGTTCAGTTTCAGGCTGCTGATCGCTGGCGTCACTGTCGTTTGCGTCTGCTGATTCCTTCGTATCATTATCGCCAGAATCATCACACTTTTTCTCGCTTTTGCGATTCGCACCCTTCTCTTTGCGAATCTGCGAATCACTTTTTTGCGAACTGCGAATTTGCGAATTCTGCTCAATGAAATCCGTTGCAGCCTTTATCGTGATGTAACGCTTCGCAGAGCTATACGGCACCTCATTCTGAGTACACCACTCTACTGGGGAGATTCCCGTTGCTGAGTATGCCGCCGCATAATCGGCCAGCAGCTTTTTCCAATCGTACTTTGCCATAGCGTCCTACTGAGTAAGCATTATCGAGCCACCTCTGGGAAGTGACTCTGGAATGCCTGATGAATCACTTGAATGCGTGGACTACAGCGCGAAACAGATAATCTTTCACCTGCTGCTCTTTAGGCAGTTGGTCATACGGGACAAAACACGGATGCTCTTTCTTTTCTGCGTCTTTCACTGGGCCATATTTCCAGCCATCTTGTTTTTTGAACTCCAACCATTTGTTATGACTGGCTTCCGGCGGATGATCACCATTGAGATGGAATACCACACCTTCGATAGCGGAATCCTTTTGCCAGGCTGGAGCGTCTTCCCAAGTGGGCTGGCTGTGATCGCCCAACGCAGCGCAGTACGCTCGGTTAACTTCGTGGGCGGTACGGGCGGTACGGGCAGCACGTTCGATATATCGACGCTCTATTTCCTGTTGGTTATCACCACAGCCACCACCGAGTTCTGGCAGCGGCTCCAACAATGATTGCTCATAAAGACGCTGCTTCAGCAAATAGCCTTCCAACTGCCAGATTTTGTTAAACGCATTCTGACGTGCAATCTTGCGTCCGATCTCCTCGTCGAAGTTTTCAGGCGATGCACAGGCTGATTCGCCAGTAACAGTGAAGCCATTACGTAATACCAGAACGCAGAAGATCAGCAGCGGGTGAGCACTAGCAGTGTGGATGCCTGGGTGCGTTCCGACATGTACGTCGTCGTTTGACTTGTACGCTCCCAGCACACCATCAGCGGCGGTGAAATAGTTCTCTGCGACAATGATGCTTTGAATGTGCTCAGGGGTAACTCGCGGGGCGGTTAAACCTCTGGCCTGAATCTCTTGTTCAATGCGCTGATCGGTGACTTGTGTCATGGGGTTACCTTTTGTTGGGACGAAAAAAAGCCCCAGCGGATGCTGAGGCTATGGATATAAGCGAATGTGGCTAACTAATCATTTTCTTCTTCATCAAAAATATTAAGAGAAAGCTCGACTCGTTCCCCTATCTCCCAACATTTTTTATCAAGTATTTCTTCTGGAGTCGTATCAGGAACATTAAAATAAAAGCTGTAAACTTGATTACCTGAGTTACCATCATCTGAATGAACATCGCTATCGGCATCTAAGGGAATTGACTCTATCTCTTCCAGAGTCAAACCCAACTCATTAGCCAAAAGTGTTTGCCGGTTTTCGTACTGCGCATCATCAAAATGTCTACTCATTAGCAACCCCATCAGTGAATAAAGTTAAAGAATGGCACCCAATGGGGATTCTGCAAATAATAAATATGCCGCTCTTGAGGGTCATTGACGCCCAGCTTCGATAATTCCTGCCAACTGCCCATTAGCCTGCTCAAGCGCCGCCAGCAACGGATCAATCCAATACACAGCCTGCCCATACGTCAATCGGCAGTTGGAGGCAGCGGCACCAGTACCGGCTGAGTCAACTCCGCTGGCAGTGGTACGCATTGTGCTGGCACGTAAACTGTGCGCGTAGTCGAGCAGCCCAGTAGCGACATCATCAGGCACGCACTCACGACTAGCAGGATGATGTTTGATAATTGTCCGGTAAATAATCTGTTTTTCATCGGATTTACCCTTGATGGTGATGGCGTATTGATTCGCCTGCCTGGCGATTTCGTTGTAGCGATGGAACTGAAGTGACTGCCCGGTGATAACCGCTTGCTGGCTTGTGCTGATATCTTCCGATTGCTGCTTATCCCGCTGCGCAATATCCGTATCCCACCGCAATCCCTGCGCATACCAACCCGCGCCGAACGCAGCAGCAAACCCGCCGCATAGCAGCAGCGCTTTCATTTTCGTGGTTAACATGTTTTCTCTGTTAAAAAGTGGGGGGATTGATAAGGGTGAGGAATTTAGATTTCACGTAGCGTTGCCAAAACAGCTAAAAAAAGACTAATTTTTAGACAAATTAAGCTGTTTTAGGACAAAGTGCCGAATTCCTATCATCGCAATACATAGCAAAATAATGCTATCGGCCTGTCTATCTGATCCACTTCCACCAATCAGCGCCCCCATGCACGAAATAGAAAGTGCCGAATACATTAGTTTGCCGATTACCCCATCTTTAACGTGGTCACTGAACACGCACCACCCAGCCCACAGAAGAATGGTGACGTAGGCGATGGTGAAAATCATTGGGCACCTCCACCAAACCGGGATCGGATAAGCCCCCACAGGTCGGCAGCTTCAATTGCCTTGATAACGGCAGCAATCAGCGAACCGCCGAATGCCCCCAGAAGAAAACCAATCCCGCCAGCCGACGACGGGTTGATATTGAAATAATCGCCAACAATGCCTGTCAGATAGTGGGCGCAGGCGCTACCCGTGAAAACGAAGATCGCAATCCCACGTGCCGTTCTCAGGTCGCTTTGAAACGGTACAGATATCAGCGCACCAATCAGCCCAGCGACCGCCCATTGAAATTGATCCCACAGTCGGGACAACCATTCCATTACGCTGCCCCTTGGTATTTGGTATACGCGTTCTCAAGTTTGGTGTCATAGCGGTTTTTGGCATACGCTGGGCCGTTGTAAATTCGGGCGAAGGTTGCCCAATCACGACTTTTCAGCGCCGACAGCAGTTTGTTATCAGCTTTAATAAAGCGCACGAACGTATCAAGCTGACCGGCTGCTGTGTATTGGGCGTTAATGAAGGCCTGTAATGTTGGGTAGCCGCAAGTTTTCCAGTGGTAGCCCATTATCTGGAATGCTCCCCACGATGCGGATTGCAATGCGCAGCCGCGATCAATAGCTGTTGCAGCCCGATCCATGTCTTTGTCTTCTTTATCAGTGGACTGATAACTACCAGGCTTACGCGCCACCAGATCAGGATGTTTCGCTAATTCAGCATTTGCCCGAGCACCGCCAAAATGTTTCGTTAACTGCTGGTACATGACGTGCGGCTCATACTGCACTTTTACTCGGCCATCAGATAGAAAGCCACTGCCATTGCTTTCAACTTCAGTAACCGCTTTAACCGTAGCAACCGGAACCCCCAAACCACTCGCGGCGACCCGGTAATCTAAAAGGGTGAGAATTTTGGACATAACACGCTCTATGTGCAGGAAATAAAAAAGCCTGCTGGGCGAACCATGCAGGCTTGAGGACTGACCAATAAAAAACCGGAGCAGCTTTTTAAGGCATACTCCGGTATCTTTCGCGAATTTAGCGCGTATCTGATACGGGGTCAATCTGGCTCATACGATTAATCAATTTCGTTATGAATTCTCTCATTAAGAACGCTAACCGCCTGAGACTCTTCAACATACAACCAGCGCATGCAGCGTTTAACCAGATCCAGATATTGCGGACATTCACCGGCAGATATCACAGCCCCTATGATAGCCAGTGATTTACGCAAGTGCTCAAACGTCGCCGCAATATGCCCGTTGCCGCCACATTCATTACACACGGCAATGGCTGGACGTAGCGTTTTCCCCGTTCCGTTACAGCGCGGGCAGACATTCAATTGCGCCGCCTGGTACTCCGACCATTCCCGTAGCGCTTTACGCTCATGACCAATTCGCTCATTTAGCTCGGCGATTTCTATCCCTGTGCTGATGTAATCGGCGTGGCCCACCTTCTCGCGGCAGCGCTGCCTTTCAAGTTGCTTGATTTCTGATCGAAGCGCATCAGTATTCTTGCGCGACTGCGCCGCTTTAGCGCCGTATCTGCGTAGCAGCCCAGCTATATGATCGATTTGTGCGGGCAGATTGCGCTCAAGTACTATGCTTAGTGCCAACTGACAGGCAGGATCTGAGTGCACAAGGTGCGTTCGAGTGTTTACCCAGTTAGATATAGCCGTTCGAATACGTTGCTCTGCTTGGCTATCGTGACGATATTTTGCCATTAACAAATCAAAACCAACGGAATGATGGTGCTGAGTGGTCGCAAATGCTGCCAGTATTTGCTCTTTGGAGAGAACTGCACGTCCGCGTCCCACATTCAGTGATTCAATGCTCATACAGCGCGGATCGTGCATCTTGATAAGTTGTTCTACAGCGATGGTCATTTGGTCAGTCCCTTAGTATTGGTGGTCAGAGCCAACTTTAGGTGCCGAACATCAATATTGCAAAATATAAAAAATAAAATTTATTTTTAAATAAAAAATTCCATAATACTTATAAGATTACACCTCAGAAATGCATAAATGAACACCCCTGATTATAGCCACTTAAAAAAACACATATACCCTTCATGCTTCACATTGCATATGCTTTGACTGCATTCACTCACCCGAATAAATTCATGAGTAAATCCATCGGAATTCCTTACTTTCCCGCTTTACTGAAAATAGAACTATTTATGGTGTAAAATAAGTCATCAATAAAAACCTAAAAAAATAAAAAAAACACTTAACAACATTGACAGGAAACACTATAGAGCATTAACTTGATAATGCAAAACCCAATCGTGTCTAAAATAAAAAACTAGGAGACTAATCATGTCAAACGTTAATAATTTGGTGCAAGAATGGTTATTGAATAAGACTATTACAACAGCTAGATTAATGGCGGGGTCATATCAAGAAGCCAATGCGGTCGCGGATTCTCTTGGTAATGACAGCAGTGATAAAAATGCAAATGGTGTTGATATATTCAAAGATCCGAAAAATATATCAACAGCGATTGCAACAATTATGACGCACACACAAAACAAGGCAAATTTTCATCCCGCCTCCCAATCCTCTAAAGAACTTGCTAACAATTACAACGGATACATCAATGAATTAGATGCAACACCTTTCTTTCACCTTACTGAAAGCCAAACAGTAAAACAGTCATTCAGATCAAAAGATTACAATGTTCTTATTAAACAAATAGTTTCACTTTACGATGTATCTCCAAAGGATAAAGAAAAACTTAGTAATAACATTGAAGATTTAGCCAAATCAGTATTTAATCAAAGTTCATCAGAACGTTGGGACAATCTTTTTTCACAGTCAACAATTGACCTCTCCGACCCACGAAAACCGACAATATTAATTTATTACACAACTTTACACATGAAACATCAAAGTGGGAAATCTGAAGTTAATGAGCAAGATTACACAGTTAACAAAACAAAATATATTGTATTAAGCGATTTAATTTCAGCATATGCTGATACATTAGCAGGTCTAGTAAAAGTTGACATTAATGGTTGGATGAAGAACTCATCCACCCCATCCAATGGAAACATAAAATTATGTTTTAAATAAAAAATGACACATTAAAGTGGGGGTTCTGCCCCACTTTAAAAAAACATCAAACCGTTATATTACACACCCAGATATAGTTCTATTTGAAGAATAGTTGCATTAAACCCGTAACACACTTCGGCACGATACCCCGCACCACGCATTAGCGATTGCCATTCTAACTGTGCTGGTGTCACCTTGCCGTCGATGGTCTTCATTTCTATCCATAAACCAGAATACCCTCCACGCGGCAGCGCCAGAAACAAATCTGGCACGCCAGCACGAACACCAAGCCGCTTCGCATCACTCGCCGCCTTCGGCCCACGTTTCCCCTCATTTGGGATATGCAGCAGATAATCCCCAATTTTAATACCATTGATGACAGTTTTACCTGCCCATTCAATGAGCGCGGCCTGTTCTTCGAGTTCAGCCTGATGAGAGACTTTGCGCACCGAGCCGCCACATACTTCCAGTTTTGCTTGGCTATTCAGGTAAATGTGACGGCGACATTCTCGGTAAGAAAGTCATCGCCTTCTACACCCGATTTGAAAAACTGGTCGCAGCACTTTACTACGGTGACAGCCTGTTAGCGCTCGATCAGGATGATGCCGACGAGGTGTATTACCCTAGTGATTACTGATCGCTGACTTCCTTCATTAAATTTTACCGCATCCGTTCTGTGATGCGGTTCCCCCTTTTCCAGTGAATACCGAAGGAGGCCGCCTTGTTCGGTCTATTTCTTTACGTCTGTTACACGTTCCAACCCTGCCAATACGAGTCGCAAGGCTGGGTTTATCCCGATCTGCAAAATTGTGAAGCCGATATCAGGGCGCAGAAATTGCCCAAATCTTATGAGTGCTTGCCAGTTGAGGCCGTTGTGCCTGTGCGGGGTGACTAATGCCCCTCCCCCAACGTCCAATTCTTGATATGTGCAGCGGATCGCGCATGTTTTGGTTCGATAAAAGCGACAGCCGCGCTGTATTTTCCGACATTCGCCGGGAGCGTCATGTCTTATGCGATGGGCGTAGTCTGGAAATTAACCCCGACGTTATTGCCGACTTTCGCGCCCTTCCCTTTGACGATGCGCAATTCGCCCTTGTTGTTTTCGATCCGCCCCACCTTCTACGCGCTGGCGAGAGCAGTTGGCTGCGTAAAAAATACGGCGCGTTAGACAGGGATACATGGCAAGACGATTTACGAGCCGGATTCAGTGAGGCCTTTAGAGTCCTGCGGCCGCTCGGCACGCTCATCTTTAAATGGAACGAAACACAAATCCCAGTTCGTGATGTGCTGGCTCTTACCGATCAAAGGCCTGCATTTGGCCACCTATCTGGCAAGCGCAGTAACACCCACTGGATTTGCTTTCTTAAAGGAGAAAACGATGCCAAACCACATAACCAATGAAATTAAGGTTCTCGGCGGTACGAATAAAGAACGTCTTGCCTTTATCCGTTCGATCACAAATAAACATGGTCTTATTGATTTCAACAACATCACTCAGATGCCTAAAAGCATGAATATTGATGAGAGTACCGACGTCGAGAACATGGCAAGTGCCATAGCCGGAAAACCTATGGCTGACTTTTGGATCGATGAAATAAAAACTAAAAAAGAAATTATTAGTGACCTGCGCTCACGCGGAATGTCCGATAGCTATATCAAGCGGGTTAAACAGCACGCTCTAATGCGCATCGAAAACAAGCAACGCCATGGTTTTTACTCATGGTATGACTGGTCGCGGGAAAAATGGGGGACAAAATGGAATGCATACAGCATTCAAATGCCCGTAAAAATGCCAAAGCGCCGAATTAAGTGGGGGCATAAATATCGTCATACACATGTGAAAACATACAGCAAGAGAGTGTTTAAGAAGCACCTTGCTCGTTATGCAGCAAGCGGAGCGCCGATTGTAATCCGCTTTGAAACCGCATGGGCAAGCCCTAACCCAGTGATTCTCGATATGTCACGTCGCTTTCCCCACCTCACATTTGATATTTCATACGCAGATGAAGATATGGGCAGTAACTGCGGAAAATACATCATTACGGCAGGAAGCATAGCATCATCAAACGTTGCCCCAAGCTATCGCGATCAATCGGGCGAAGAACGCCGGAAATGGCGAAAATTCGCTTTTCAGCTTCGCTACCCGGGAAAAACGCCACAGCAGCACGGCATGAACGATCAATATGAATACGTCGATGATGACGAATAACACAGCCGCCTAATCAGCGGCTTTTTTATTTCCGAAATTTAGGAGAAGCACATGCATCAAACCTGGTCGGTTCCATTCCCGGAATCGAAAACTGAATATAACGGCTACCCCGTTTACTGGCGATATTTTGAAACCGTCCAGGAAGCGGGAATTGAAGTTATCGCCGAGCAATATATTGCCTTTTACCAGACCAATAGCTATGCCTTTTTATGCCCTGCTCACTGGGCTAAGGACTATGATATCGATCGGGATAAGGCGCGATGGCTCGACGGGTGGAAAAAGAAAAATATGCGATATGCGATCAAGAAAGTCGCAAAATCAGCAGAACGATCTTTTGCCTTTCCATCGCAGCAACTGGCGTTAGAAAGCCTGCTACGTCGAAAGAAATATCATCTGAGATGTATTAGCTCAGACTTGA
>NZ_JSXC01000061.1 GCF_000803215.1 Pectobacterium fontis | reverse complement strand
ATGGTGCAACATTTAAAGGATGAACTGGAGCACATTGAGCACTTGATAAAAGCTCACATAGAGAAGTATCCCGGACTAAAAAAGGATCTGGCACTCCTGAAGTCGATTGATGGTGTTGGAGAGCAAATAGGATGGAATATGTTAGCCATCATCAGGGGTAATCACTTTAGGAGTGCGGAGCAGGTGGCGGCGTATCTGGGAGTTATCCCGGTAGAACGTCGTTCAGGCTCGTCAGTGCATGGCAGGGCCAGTCTGTCGAAAATAGGACCGCCGGGTATCCGGGCGAAGTTGTATATGGGGGC
>NZ_JSXC01000060.1 GCF_000803215.1 Pectobacterium fontis | reverse complement strand
GTTTACCGATCCTGATGTCGGCGACACCCTGACGCTCAGCGCCACGCAGGCTGACGGCACGGCGCTGCCTGCCTGGCTGACGTTTAACCCTGCCACCGGCACCTTCTCCGGTACGCCGGGCAGCGGTGATGTCGGCAACCTGAGCATCCGCGTCACCGCCAGCGACGGCACTGCCTCGGTCAATACCACCTTTGCCCTGACCGTCACCAACACCAACGATACTCCTGTGGTCTCCGGCACCGTTCCGCCACAGACGCTGGCACAGGGCAGTGGCCTGAACTTCACCATACCCGCAGGCACCTTTACCGATCCGGATGGCGATACCCTGACGCTCGGCGCCACCCTCGCCAACGGCTCACCACTGCCGAACTGGCTTCGTTTCGATCCTGCTATCGGCACCTTCTCCGGTACACCAAGCAACGCAGATGTCGGTATCTTGGTGATCAGGGTAACAGCCACCGACGGTAGTAACGCCTCGGTCAGCACCAGCTTTGGCCTGACGATCACCAACTTAAACGATGCGCCCGTGGTTGCCACGCCTATCCCGCCACAAAACGTGGCACAGGGTGATGGCTTCAACTTTACCGTGCCTGATGGCACCTTTAGCGATCCCGATATCGGCGACACCCTGACGCTCAGCGCCACCCTCGCCAACGGGTCACCGCTGCCGAGCTGGCTTCGTTTCGATCCTGCTATCGGCACCTTCTCCGGTACACCGGGCAATGCGGATGTCGGTACGTTGGTGATCAGGGTAACGGCGACTGATGGCAGTAATACGTCCATTAGTACCAGCTTTGGCTTGACGGTCACCAACGTTAACGATGTGCCGGTGGTATCCGGTACGATCCCGGCGCAGAGCATTGCGCAGGGGGGAGGCTTCAACTTTACCGTACCTGACGGCACCTTTAGCGATCCCGATATCGGCGACACCCTGACGCTCAGCGCCACCCTCGCCAACGGGTCACCGCTGCCGAGCTGGCTTCGTTTCGATCCTGCTATCGGCACCTTCTCCGGTACACCGGGCAACGCGGATGTCGGTACGTTGGTGATCAGGGTAACGGCGACTGATGGCAGTAATACGTCCATTAGTACCAGCTTTGGCTTGACGGTCACCAACGTTAACGATGTGCCGGTGGTATCCGGTACGATCCCGGCGCAGAGCATTGCGCAGGGGGGAGGCTTCAACTTTACCGTACCTGACGGCACCTTTAGCGATCCCGATATCGGCGACCCCCTGACGCTCAGTGCCACCCTCGCCAACGGGTCACCGCTGCCGAGCTGGCTTCGTTTCGATCCTGCTATCGGCACCTTCTCCGGTACACCGGGCAACGCGGATGTCGGTACGTTGGTGATCAGGGTAACGGCGACTGATGGCAGTAATACGTCCATCAGTACCAGCTTTGGCCTGACGGTGACGAACAATATTGTAAACGGCGATCCACAGTTCAAAGCCAACGACGGTATTGGCCGCACGCCGTCAGCCAGCGATGCACGCCAACTATTTACGCAGGATGCCACGACGGCACCGCCGACGTTGGGTGGTCTGATCGCCAGTCCGTCGCTCGGCAATTTCACCGTGGGTAACGACGGCGCATCGAAGTCAGTGATGTCTGCCATTTTTGCTACCGGACGCCAAAACACCGAGGGAGGCGCTCTCCCAACTAGCCAGGTGGCGAGCACTTTCGGACATGGAGTAGCCAGCGGCATTGGCATTAACTTCAACAGCACACTAGGTTCCTTCCCCAGCTTCAGCAAAGATCCCGCTTTAGGCGGTACCTCATCGCTGGCTAGCATATTCTCGGGAGCCTCTCTGCCTACACTGATACCCATGGAAGTCTTCTCCGGCGGCAGTTGGAAAGACATTCCACTCGATAGCACGAAGGGTGCGATGAATAGTACCAATGACGACACTGGGCGTTCGGTGATATTTACGCCCTCGCTACATCAGCAATTACAACAGATAGGGGATTCGAAACTGCAACGTCTTGCGGCCATTGAGCAAGCATTGCAGGAAAGTGGTCAGCGGCAGGGATAACTCTGCGCGACAGCATAGCGACTGGCGATACATAAGACGATCGCAAGAACAATCAGAACCATCACAAGAATAACATTCATAATAATGATAATGACAAGGAGCGGAATCGTGTTACAGGGTCGCAAACTATTTATCCTTAGCGCCATCGTGCTAGCCACCAGCGGCTGTGCCGTGACCACCCAGCCGATCAACAAGGCCGAAAGCGCGCAACGCAGCCAGCAGGACCGCGTCGTCATATTCAGCCAGCAGGAGCCAGTCACGGCACCGATCACGCTGTATGATGCCATGGCTCGTGCGCTGAAATATAACCTCGAATCACGCTTAAAAGTGATGGAATATGCGCTGAGCCAGCAGCAGGTGGAACTAGCACGTTACGATATGTTGCCAAAACTGGCAGCATCAGCGGGCTACGTGGGACGTAATAATATAAGTGCTTCCAGTAGCCGCAGCATAGAAACAGGACGTACCTCTCTGGAACCTTCCACCTCACAGGATCGCGACCGCGATGTAGCCGATCTGACTATGGTGTGGAACGTGCTCGACTTTGGCGTCAGCTACGTGACCGCACAGCAAAAATCGGATCAGCGCTGGATTGCCGAGGAGCGTAAACGCAAGGTCGTGCACACCATCCTGCAAGACGTACGATCCGCCTACTGGCGCGCCGTGGCAGCCGAACGCTTGTTGGGACAGATTGACGGCTTGATCGTCCGTGTCAACGCGGCGCGCGACGCGAGCGAGCACATGTCGTCACAGCAGATTGGCGACCCCATTGAAGCACTGAGCTATCAGCGTGCACTGATCGACGCCACACGCCAATTGGAAGAACAGCGTCGCGCACTGTCGCTGGCCAAGACTGAGCTTGCAACTTTGATGAACCTGCCATTGGATACGGCCTACCAGCTCGCGTTGCCACAAAGCAGTGACGAAACCGTACCGCAGTTGAATGTCGATGTGAAGGTGCTGGAAGAAGCGGCGCTGGTCAGTCGTCCAGAACTGCGCGAGCAAGATTATCAGGTACGAATTCATGCCGCTGAAACCCGCAAAGCGCTGCTGCGTATGCTGCCCGGCGTGGAAATCAGCGCAGGCGGTCACTATGACAGCAACTCCTTCCTGGTCAACAACAGTTGGGCTGACGTTGGTGTGAAAGCCACCTGGAACCTGTTCAATCTGCTGTCCGGCCCCGCCGCGCGTAAAACCGCTCAGGCTAACGAGTCCGTGTCGGAAATGCAGCGTCAGGCAATGTCTCTGGCAATTATGGCACAGTTATACATCGCCCGAGCCAACTTCAATGAGGCGCAGCGACAATATAAAACCAGCTCAGAATTGCGCAATCTTGACACTAAAATCGTCGAACAGCTAAGAAACCGCTATAAGGCTAACAGCATCGGTGAACTACCGTTGATTCAAGGTGAATTGAATGCCCTCAACGCCAGTTTACGTCAAGATCTGGCTTATGCCGAACTACGCAATACTTACGGCCAGATATTCTCAACGATCGGACTGGATTTACTACCAAAAACCCTCCCGTCCAACAGCCTTGCAGATATCAGTCAGGCACTGCGTCAATCTGACGCCAACTGGCAACAGGGCAAAATCAGTACATTACAATCGTTCTGATAGGCGAGTGGCAATCGCACGTTACCAGACCTGAGAATGCCATCTTTAGAAAGACACAGAGGGCAGCAACGCTGCCCTACTGACTGTCGTCAGACTTCCGTCAGGCGCTTACGATCTACCTTACCGCTGCCGGTTTTCGGCAGCTTATCCAGCACCACAATACGTCCAGGCACCATGTACGACGGTAAGAACTGGTGCAACTGTTTGCGCAACGCCAGTTTGGTCATCTCCGAGCCGGGTTTATATTCCACGTAGCCGACCAGCACCGCGTCATCTCCTTCACCCTGAAGTTTAACGGCGGCGTCCTGCACCTGTTCGATCCGCTTCAATTGTGCCTCGATCTCCCCTAATTCGATGCGAAAGCCGCGTAATTTCACCTGATCGTCAAAGCGCCCGAGATACTGGTAGCGATCGTCTGGCAGCAGCCGGACTTTATCACCGGTGCGGTACATCCGTTGCCCAGACTCCACCTGCTGAATAAAACGATCCTGCGTCAGATCGTCACGCTGCCAGTACCCGCTGCTCAGCGCCTCACCGAGAATGCACAGTTCTCCGACCATCCCTTCCGTCAGCGGATGGCGATCGTCATCGATCACCAGATGCTGATAGCCCGCCAGCGTGTTACCCAGCGCGACCGTATGCTGATTCTCCAACGCGGTGCCATCAATCTGCGCCATCTGCGACCAAATTGTTGCTTCGGTTGGCCCATAGCAATTCCATAACGTCCTGCAACGGCTGACCAGACGCTGCGCTAAACGTAGATCCAGCGCTTCACCGCCGCACAGCGCCACCAGATCAGGCTTACCCTGCCAACCGGCTTTGAACATCATGCGCCAGAAAGCGGGCGTGGCCTGCAAGACATTGATTTCCGGCCGAGCCTGCAAATACGCCGCGACCGCCTGCGGATCTTTGTATTCCTCATGCGTGGTCAGGTGTAACACGCCACCGATCCACAGCGGCGCAACTACTTCCAGCATGGAGATATCAAATGCCAGCGTGGTAATCAGCAGCCAGTTGGTTTCGGCTGTTAACGCTAGCCGCTCTGTGCTGGCATGAATAAAGGTTTGCAACGCCCGCTGACCAATCACGACACCTTTAGGTTTGCCCGTCGAACCGGAGGTAAACATCATGTAAGCGGCAGTATCCGCTGCACCGATTCGCGCCAGTTGAACGCTCGCGAAGGAGCCACTGGCTGTATCAGCTAAATTACCAAGGTTCAGGATTGGGCAGCCAAACGCCAGCGTGCCGTGCGTACTACCATCTTGTAAAACCGCTGCCAGTGCCGCTTCCTGCTGAATCGCCTGTAGGCGTTCCCCCGGAAAATCCGGCTCCAGCGGCACAAACGCCACCTGAGAAAACAGGCAGGCCAACAGCGCCGCTACGGTATCAGGCTGACGACTAAGGTGTAGCCCTACGCGCTGACCCGCCATCACACCTTGCGCGGCTAGCACCTGCTGAATCAGCGCCACCCGTTGCAGCAGTTCCCGATAGCTTATTTCGCGTTCCTGAAAACGGATCGCCACGCGATCCTGACGTACATCCTGAGCCAGGCGCGCCAGCAGTTCGTCGTGTAACGCCTGTGCTGGTGTGGTAGGCCGTAGCGGCACGACCGACTGGCTGAGGCGGATCTGCGCCAGATGCTCCCAGCGCTGTGTCAGCAGACCCTCAAGTAGCTGCGTGAGATGGCGAGCCATACGCTGTAGCTGTCGGGCATCAAGCTGTCCGTCCGGTGCCGTCAGGATTAACCGATCGTGTTGAACCTGCACGATCAACGCCACGTTTTCCGCAATGTTTTGCACCGCGGCAGATAGCGGTGCACGCTCTCCTACGATCAGCAGGCTGCTAAACAGCGTATGCGGGGCTTCTGCCGCCAGAAGTACTGGCGCAGACTGCGGATCGCACAACGATCCGACCTCGGCGATCCACTCGCTGACCGGACGATCCCGCTGCTGGAACTGGGCGATCAGCGGCCTGACGTGGTCAGGAAGATCGGTGCTTGCCAGCGCCGCGCACACCTGTTCTTCACCGCTGTATTTGTACAGCAGCCAGCACCACGCGGCGCTCACCAGTGAGACGGGGTACTGCCGATGCAGCTCAATGCCGTGGCGCTGTTCACCGTGTGCAGCCTCTACCCGCTGCCCGAAGGCCGTAGGCTGTTGGATATCCGCCAGCGTGTTCCCGCTGTTTTCATTACTCCCTGTCATGACAGCGTTTCCTCATTGGCAGTCACATTCGACTGCGTCAGATACTCACTCAGCGCCTGCGGTGACGGATAGCGCTGCAAGAGCGCGACGCTCACCGGCCGTCGCAACTCACGGCTCAGCGCCTGTGCCAGTGCGATACGCTGGAGCGAATCAACGCCGCATTCACACAGCGTCTGCGACCAAAGGCCGAATTCACTGCGTTTCAACGTCTGCGCCCATACGCGCAGCAGCGACGGATCGGAGGGATGATCAGCCGCATCGGCACGATTCGGCACCACATCCTGCCCACGCACGACCTCAGTCACGCTGTTATTGCCAATCAGCTCGGCGGGCTGTTGCGGCATGCTGTTCACTAACTCGACCACCTCATCATGCCAGCGCATCAGCACCCGCCGCGCCTGCGCGCTATCCAGCACTGCCGCATCAAACTCGAAGCGCAGCAGCATGCAGCCTGCCTGTTCACTAACAACCAGATTCAGCGGCATTTCAACTTTTTCATAGGCGGCAGAAAACTCAGGATAGAGCCGATGCGGATCGTCAGCGCGTTGCCCCTGCTCTGCTTGCGCGCCAGGATAATTTTCATAAACAAACAGGCTATTGAACAGACGCGAACGTCCGGCCGTCAGCGCAATCAGCGACTGTGTAGCATGTTGATTCATCGCCATCAGCTCATTCTGCAACTGCACCAGATGCTGTTGCAGCGACATCGGCTGTTGCCAGCTTAACGCCAGCGGCAGGCTATTGATGTACAGGCCCACGCTGCTTGCTACGCCGTCCACCGGACTTTCTCTGCCCGACAGCACGTTTCCGACAATACTGACCGCATCACCGGTCGAGCGTGCCAACAGCCGGTGCCAGGCGTATTGCACGATAATACTGTGCGTGACGCCCACCTCACGGGCAAAGGCGGTTAACGTCGCCTGATCCTGATCATTCAGACTCACGCTGGTGACTTGCGGCTCGACCTGCGTCAGATGCTGACTGAGATCGGCGCGTTTCCCCGCTGCCGCAAACAGTACAGCCACATCGTTTGTTCGCGCTAACTGCGGCTGCCGCTGTTGCCAAAACGCGGCGACGGCGGGCTGCTGCTGCGCAGCGTGTAGCGCATAATCCACATAGGCACGATCCACCTGAACTGCTGGCGCTTCGCGGTGCATCAGGCTTCGATAGTCACGGTGTACCGCACCCAGCAATTGTGGACCGCTCCAGCCATCAATGATGCTGTGGTGACAGCTCAGCAGCACCCGATAGTCCTGCTCATTCACGCGGAAACAGGCAATGCGCAACAGCGGCGGCTGCGACAAATCAAATCCGCTACGTAAATCCTGCTGGCGATAACGTTCGATCACCGCCTGTGGATCGGCCTCCTGCATCAGATCCTGATAGTGGAAAGGCAATTCTGCATGCTTCACAAGTACCTGCACGCGGGCACACTCGCTTTCCAGCGCGGCACGCAGTGCCGGAAAACGCGGGATCTGACGCTGCCATGCCTGACGATAACCTTCCACATCCAGCGCCTGCGCATAACGAATCGGCGTTTGCAGATGATACGCATCGTCCTGTGGGCAGCGCAGGCGGTGATACAGCATCGACTGCTGGAGCGATGACAACGGCAACAATGTGTCGATGTCATAACGCTGCGCCAAACGGTCAAGCTGCGGTTGGCTCAGGCTGACTGCCGGAAAATCGCTGGGGGTAAAGACGGTTCCCTGCTGTCGCTGCGCCACACAGGCTGCCGTCAGCGCCCGCAGGTTTTCCGTCAGCCGTACCATCAGGCGTTCGCTATCGTGCTGATTGAGGCAACCCACCTGACGCAACGTGAGCCGCCCGCCGGTAATACCGCCGTGCAGGCTGATAATCTCCGCCGGTTTATTCTCCGGCGAGACGCAGCATCCCGGCGCGACCTCTACCGGACGCCACACGCCAGCCGTTTGAACCGACAGCCCAAGGTAGTTGAACACAATCGGCGACAGCGTAAGCGCGCCGCCCTGTGGGTGATGGTAACGCAGCGGGTTAAACCCAACGCCTTTATCCGGCACCTGACGCAGTTGCTCTTTACTGGATTTAATCAGGGAAGCCCAGTCAGGCTTATCTTGCAGGCACACCGGATAGGTGCTGGTAAACCACCCGACGGTGCGGCTGACATCCAGCGTCGGATCGATGGCTTCGCGCCCATGCCCTTCCAGCATGATACGTGTTTTATCGCCCCAGCCGAGATCGTTCAGCGTGCGGGTTAGCGCCGCCAGCAGCAGATCGCTCACGTCAGTGTTAAAGGCGCGGTTGGCTTCATTCACCAGTTGGTTGGTGGTTTCGGCATCCAGCGTCAGAATCGCCGCGCTGGCATGGCCTTGCGGATCTCTCGCCGCCAGCAATGCGGTTTGATCCACGCCGTCTTCCTGCGCCTGCCAGTACGCCAGTTGTTCCGCATGCTGTGTAGCGTAGTTATGCAGCGCCACGCCCCACTGGCGATAGCTCGACGTCTTCGGTAGTAGCGGTTCGCCAAGGTAGAGCCGTTCGAGATCGTCAACCAGAATGCGCCAGGATACGGCATCGATGACCAGATGGTGGAAGGCAAGAAACAAGGCCGTATCCGCCTGCGGGTGGTGTCGCACCCGCGCACAGGCCATGGTGTTCCCCTGTGCCGGATCGAAGTCACGCTGCAACGCGGTAAACGCCTGTTGCAGGCCATCGTCGCCGAGCTGACGATAATCCAGCGTTGGCAAAGCAGGGCAAGTCAAATCCGTCAGATAGCGTTGTCCTGTGGCGTCACAGGCCAGACGCAGCGCGTCATGCTGCGCCACCAGCGCCTGCAACATCGTACTCAGGCGTTCGGTGTCCACGTCCGGCAGTTGGATCATCGCCGCCTGATTCCAGTGCTCTGGACGTGCCAGCGGCTGTTCCATAAACCAGCGCTGAATCGGCAGCAGCGCGAATTCGCCTTCCAGCGTGCCCTGCTCTGCGACAACACCGGTATCGCCGTCATTCTGTGCCAGCACACGGCATAGACGCCGCACGCTTTTTGCCTCGAAAACGTCTTTCACCGTGCAGGCATAGCCCGCACTGCGCAGGCGGGTGGTCAGTTGAATACTGAGGATGGAATCACCACCTAAACGGAAAAAATCATCCTCCACGCCCAGCGGCGTATTCAGCACGCTGCGCCAAATCGCCAACACATCGGCTTCCAACGGGTTATCGGCTTCCCCGTCACCCTCGCTGGCTTCCAGCACCGGTGGCAACTGTTTGGTATTGAGCTTGCCGTTTGGCGTCAGCGGCATATCTTCCAGTAGCATCAGCCGGAACGGCACCATGTATTCCGGCAGGTGCTTCGCGACATCAATCAGCACGGCAGCCGGCTCCGGTATGCTGCTGCCCGTTTTTACCGTGGCATAGGCGACCAGCGCCGGGCGATTCCCGACCTGCGCCACAATCACTTTTACCTGTTTCAGAGACGGACAAACCGCCGCCAGTTGTGCCTCAATTTCACCCGGTTCGATACGGTAGCCACGCAGTTTGATCTGCTCATCAATACGGCCACTGTAGTCATAGTCGCCGTTGTTCAGCAGTCTGGCTTTGTCACCCGTGCGATAAATGCGCAGCGTCACGGTGCCCTGTGCGGCATCGTTCAGCGTAATGTGCTCGAAGCGGCTGGCGGTCATCTGCGGCTGATTGAGGTAGCCACGCGCCAGCCCCAGCCCGGCAAGACACAGTTCGCCCGGCACGCCCACCGGACATAGCTGTCCGGCAGTATCCAGAATCAGCGCCTGAATATGGGCAACCGGTTTACCAATGGTGACAGGCTGGCCTTTACGCAGGCGGGTGCTCAACGCGGTGACGGTACATTCCGTTGGCCCGTACATGTTGTACAGCGCCACCTTATCGGCCCAGTTTTCCACCACCGCGTTCGGACAGGCTTCCCCACCCATGCCAATCGCCTGAATACCCTTAATCTGCTCAGGATCGAGAATCGACATCAGCGCCGTCGGCAGGATCAGGTGCGTCGCACTCGCCTGTTCAGCCTGCATAATCGCCCGATCGTTAGGTTCGCCAAACGCCAGCGTGCCGCCGCTGCTTAGCGGCAACAGCGTCGTCATGTTACCGGCATCAAACGAGAGCGACATGCAGTTGAACATGGTGCTTTGCGGCGTGAACGCGATGCGATCGCGATGATCGTCCAGCAGATTGATCAGCGAGCCGTGTTCGATCATCACGCCTTTCGGCACACCGGTCGATCCCGAGGTGTAGATGACCTGCGCGAGTTGCTGGGCATGGCGCGGAATAGCGGGCGGTTCATCACCCGGCAGATGGTGCCACTGCGCTACCGTAGCGGAATCGGTCAGATCGATGCGCTGTTCGGCTGACCACTGCGCCAGTTGTTGTCCATCACCACCAAGGATGACGGAAAGGTTGGCATCGGTAATGATGTGACGCAGCCGCTCCGGCGGATAATCGGGATCCAGCGGCACATAGGCCGCGCCCGCTTTCCAGATAGCCAGCAGCGCGATGACAAAATAGCGATCGCGTTTCGCCAGCACGCCAACCAGCGCCTGTTCGCCCAGCCCTTGGCGGTGAAGCCAGTGCGCCAGTTGATTGGCCTGTCGGTTCAGCTCGGCATACGTTAGCGAGTCGGTGCGCTGCACACCATCAAAGGCAATCGCCTGCTGCTGTGGATCCCGCTGAGCGACCGCTTCAATCACGTCAGTTACCGTCAACTGTGGCTGCGGATAGCTATGCGGCAACTGCTGACTCTCCGCCAGCACGGCAGCAAAGCGCTCTGTTTCCATCAGCGGCAGGTGCCAGACATCGGTTTCCGGTGCCTCAACCACCGCCTCGATCAGTCGAATAAAGCGGTCAGCGTAATACTGGATCGTTTGGCGCTCAAACAGCGCAGTGGCAAACAGCCAGTCCAGCCGTACCTCGCCCATTAGCTCCGTGACCTTGACCGAAATGTCCGTCTTGGCAGGCAGCACGGGTGAGGTCTCTTCTTCTGCGTCACAGCCGGGGATCAGATCGTTGAAATCCACTTTGGCCTGATACACCAGCATCACCTGGAAAATCGGGTTGATCGCCGTGGTGCGATCGGAACCGATCGTCTCGCTCAGCGCCTCAAAACGATAAAGCTGATGATCGAAAGCCGATAGATCCTGTTCACGGCAATATTGCAGGTAATCGACGAAGCTCTGGCTATCCTGCAATTGGGTGCGCAGCACGATGGTGTTGACGAAGAAGCCGACGACATCTTCAATATCCGGCCGCTCGCGGTAGGCCAGCGGCGAGCCAATCACGATGTCTTTCTCACCGCTGATGCGCGCCAGCAGCAGAGAGAACACCGCATGTAGGCCAATGAAATTAGACGTGTTATAGCGCTGGCACAGGCGTTTGAATTTATCCCACAGATCGTTGTTGATCGCGGAGAAGATCACCTCGCCGCCGCTGTTCTGGTGCGCCGGACGCGGTTTATCCAGCGGCAGGCTGTGTACTTCGGGGATCCCCGTCAGCCGCTCAACCCAGAACGGCTTGAATTCGTTGTGGTAATCCAGAAACGACGCGGAATTGAACCAGTGCGCGTAGTCGATGTAGTTAAGCGCCGTCGGCTCAACAGGATAAGGCTGGCAGTTTTGGCAGGCCAGAAAAGCCGGCTTGAAGTCTGCGAACATATTCTTTACTGACCAGCCATCGGAAATGATGTGGTGCTGGGTGATCATCAGAATGTGTACGCGTTCGCTCATTTTCACCAGCCGCACGCGAGTCAGATCGCCCGCAGTGAGATCGAACGGACGACTGATTTCCGCTTTCACCTGCTGCTGCAAACGTGCTTCCCGCTCCGCTTCCGGCAGCGCTGAGAAGTCATCATGCTGTATCACAAACGGTTGGTAGGCATCAATACGCTGTTCGCCCTTGCCCTGTTCATTGACAACAAAACGGGTGCGCAGGCTGGCATGGCGCTGCGCCAACGCGTCAAAGGCAAATTCCAGCGCCGCCACATCCAGCGTGCCAGTCAGGCGAAAATAGACCGGCATATTATAGAGATGTGATTGCTCTTCGTATTGTTCGATAAACCACAGCCCGCTTTGCGATGACGACAGCGGGCCAGACGTGGCATTCTGCGGCGTAATCGGACGTTCAAACGCCTGCTGCGCCGTCAGGCAGCGCACAATCGCGTCTTTGTTTTCTTTGATCGTGCGCCCAATGTCTGGCGTGATCGCGTCTTTGCTCGATTGGGAAACCAACTGCCCCTGCGCATTTAACGCCAGACGAACGCCCTGCCGTTCCAACTGCTTTAACAGCGTTACGATATCTTTCATGACTGGTCACTCTCTCAAATCAGGCCGTCAGCGTCGCCCCGCCATCCACCACGATGTCCTGCATAGTGATGTGGCTGGCCAGATCGGAAGCCAGAAAAACCACGGTATTGGCGATCTCTTCCGGTTGAGCAATCTTGCCCAACGGGATCCCCAGTTTGTACTGGTGAGGAAAGCCCGCGATAGTGCGCTGCTCGGCATCGGCGCTGTGCCACATACCACGCTGCATCGGCGTATCCGTCGAACCCGGTGACACCAGATTGCAGCGTACGCCATAAGGTGCCAGTTCTAATCCAGCGCAGTGAGACAGGCTGGTGAGCGCGGCTTTCGACGCGCAGTACGCCGCCATCTGCATGCGGGGAACGTGTGCGGCATTGGAGCCGACACAAACAATCGCGCCGCGACGCTGCTGTTTAAAATGCGGCATCAACGCGTTCAGCAGGTAAAACACGCCGGAGGCATTAACGTTAATACACTGGTGCCAGTCGTCCACGCTCAGCGCATCGATGTCACCCAAACGCAGAATTCCCGCAGCGTTGACCAGAATATCGATCCCGGTTTCCGCCAGTTGCTGACGACACACCGCCGCCACGCTGTCCGGCTCGCTGATATCCAGCGTCACGCAATTAAACGGGTGATCTTGATGCGGGAATTGGCGATCGAAGCCAGTCACGTTCGCGCCCAGCGTGACAAACTGGCGGGCAATGCTGGCGCCAATACCGCTCGCCGCCCCTGTCACCCACACGGTTTTGCCGCTGAAATCAAACTGAAGAGGTTGTGCCTTGTTCATCATTTTCCCTACCACACCATTTCTACGCTGTTTTCATCCTGTGACAGCCTGTCGTCCAGATAGCGGCAGAACTCGCTAAGCTGGGGATGATCGAACACATCAGACACCTTGATGCTGACGGAAAATTCTGCCGCCAGACGATTGACGATCTGGATGGTTTGCAACGACTGACCGCCCAACTCAAAGAAGTTATCCCGCGATTGGATCCCCGAGACGCCGAGGATCTGCTGCCAGATGGCACTGACGCGGTTCTCGGTTTCGCTGGCTAACGCCTGTGCCGGTGCGTCATCATGGTATTCCGCCAGCAGGCGCTTGCGGTCGACCTTATTGGAGCCGGTTTTCGGCAACTGGCGGAAGGCACGGTAATCGGTGGGGATCATCGCGGGCGGCAGCACGCTGCTCAGGCGCTGTTTTAGCGCACGCGCATCGATGTCCCCCGCTTTCGTGGCGACAAACGCCACCAGACGCCGCACGCCGTTGGGGTAGACAATACCCTGTACGCAGGCTTCATCAACGTCCGGTTGCGCCAGCAGATGCGCTTCAACTTCACCTGGCTGAATTCGGTAGCCGCTGATTTTAAATTCGTTATCCATACGTCCGAGGTAGAGCAGTTGCCCTTTCTCCAGCCGCACTCTGTCGCCCGTGCGGTAAGCGGGAAGATCGCGCTCGCCCACCGCTATTTGCGTAAACGCCGCGTGTTCTGTACCGATGTAACCCGCCGCCAGCGTTGGCCCCAGCAGCACCAGTTCCCCTTCCGCTGCGGGGCGGTCGCCCGCCGCCAGAATCAGCGCATTGACGCCAGCCAGCGGCAGGCCGATAGGCAGTTGCGCCACATCGGTCGGCTGCGTTTGCAGATCGCAACTGGTCGCGACCACGGTGGTTTCGGTGGGGCCATAGGTGTTGATTAAGCGCAATGTATCCGGCGCATGGCGTTGCCACTGCGCCAGTTGTTCGGGGTATACCGCTTCCCCGCCGATGATAATGGCACGTAATGCAGACGGCATGGTCAGCGTGCCAGTTTTCAGCCCCACCACCCATTCGTTCCAGAATGCGGTCGGCAAATCGAGCAGCGTAATCGCCTGTTCTGCAACCTGTTCGACAAAGGTCGGAATCGATTCCAGCATCTCATCGGTGCGCAACACCAGCGTCGCACCGCTGGTCAGCGTGGCGAAGATCTCCTCGATGCTGGCATCAAAATTAAACGGGGCAAATTGCAGCACGCGATCCGTGGCTTGCAGACCATAGCGCTGGCGTGCTGCCGCAATGAAGTGATCCAGCGCGCGGGTGCCGATCTCTACGCCCTTCGGCAATCCGGTCGATCCCGAGGTAAACATAACGTAGGCGATACGGCCTTCGCTTGCTTCCACAGGCGGCAGCGAGGCAACCTGTGCGTTGGATGACAGCAGATGCCCCGCCAGCACGATCTCGCCGGAAAAGACCGACGCCAGGCGATGCTGGTAATCAGCCTGCGTCACAATCGTACGCAATCCGGCAATCTGAATGATGTGCTGCTGACGCTCGCGCGGCTGTTCAGGGTCGAGCGGCACATAAACCGCACCGCACTGCATCACGGCCAGCAGGCAAATAATGGTTTCAGGGCTACGGTTCAGCATGATGCCGATGCGCTCGCCGGGCTGAACACCGCGCTCATGCAGCGCCGCCGCAGCTTTACCGCTCAGATCCAGCAGTTGCTGGTAGCTGTATTGCCGATCGCGCTGCGCCAGCGCCGTATGCTGCGGGTTGTTACGCGCCTGTCCGGCGATGGCCGTCAGAACCGGTTCGACGAACGGTGCCGGCTCGCGGCTGGTCATCAATGCCAACTCACGTTCTTCGCGCAGCCAGCGCCCCAGTAGTTCACCGCTGGTTTGCTGTGGCTGTGTCAGCCAGCGTTGTAGCAGCGTAAACAGGGTTTCTTGCAGGCTGGCAAGCGCTTCCGCGCTGTAACAGGCGGGATTGGCATCAAAATCCAGCACCGGCGTACCGTCCGGTTTGAAGTGAATTTCGATGGTCAGATCTTCTACCGGTCCGGCGCTGAGATTCAGCGTGCTGGAGGACAGCGATCCGTAGTTGAGCGGATGATCGAACGGCATGATATTGATCAGCGGGCCGAAAAGCCGCTGTTCGCCGCCGACGCGATTCAGATCGCGCCGTAGATGCTCATAGCGATAGTGTTGGTGGCGACGCAGCGTGCGTTTGGTGCGAGCCACCTGTTGCGCCAGCGTGACGAAATCCGCCTGCTCATCCACCTGAACGCACAGCGGCACGATGTTCATCTGCATGCTCGGCACCGTCAGCGAGGCGGAACCAATACGGTTCATCACCATCATCCCGAACGTTAGTCGGTCGCTGCCGGACACCAGCTTGAGGTGCGTCGCCAGCATCGCTAAAAACAGATCCGGCCAGCTAATTTTGTTGCCTGCACACAGCGCCGTCAGCGGCTGCCAGAGATCCGCAGGCAGCACGCTGCTCTGGCGCAAAAAACGCGCCGCAATCGGGGCTTTCTTTTCGCTAAAGCTGGCGGGTTCCGGCATCGCATTCAGCGTTTCCAGCCAGAAATCACGCGCCTGTGCCGTTTGCCCGCTGGCATCGCGCTGCCGCTCTTCTTCCAGCACCTCGCTGAACGAACCAAACTCGGCCATCGGCGTAGGTTGCCCTGCCGTCAACGCGCTGTAGATCTGGGCGATGCGTTGAAACAGCATGGTGGTGCCAAAACCATCCAGCGCAATGTGGTGAACACAACTGTAGAGAAAATCGCGCTTTTCACCACATAACAGCGCAAAGCGGCAGGGTAATCCGTTCAGCAAATCCAGCGGCTGGGCGATTTCTTCACGCGCCCACTGGCGTATGGTGTGCTCTTCATCCGTCATCGGTGCGGGGAGCAGTTCTCTAATCGGCAGCACGCCGACGGGCACCGGTAACAGGGAAGCGACAAACCCCACGTCCGGCTGGTCAGCCTGTTCCCCGGCAACCTCAACAAACTGGCAGTACAGGCATTCACATTCCATCACCGCCTGACGGATCGCGCTCAGCATGGCTTCACTATCGACTTTGCCATCAAACGCGATGCACTCCGCCGTGTTGAACGTCGCCTTATCATCGTTCAGAGCATGGCCTAGCCACAGCCCGCGCTGCGCAACGCTCAACGGCTTCATGATGCGGCTCCCTGCTGTTTTTCGATCAGCGCCCACCAGGCATTCAGGCTGGGGTTACGCGCCAGATCGACAAAACTCAGCGTGATGCCCTGATTGCGCCATTCGGTCAGCAGCGCCATCATGCGCACCGAATCCAGACCATAGTCGATCAGGTTTTCATCTTCGTCGAACTGATCTTCGTCTTCGTCGATCAACGTCAGCAGATGCGCTCTCAATTCTGGTTTTGTCAGTGCCTGTGCCATTTCTGCTCCTGTGAGTTCTGCCGTACTAACAACGCGTCCGGCGCGCGTCGCGACATATTTCAGCGCCATTTGGTGTTCCTGAAGGGAAAAATCCGCTACCGCATCGCCGACCAGGAAGGGCTTGATGTCGCGCATGAAAGCATCCGTCGCGGTAATCATGCAGCCGATGTGCGCGTAAACGCCGCAAATGATCAGTTGATCTTTGCCCATCTCTTTCATCATGGGTTCCAGCGGCGAACGGTGGAAGGCGCTGTAGCGCCACTTCACCAGCACAGTGTCATGCTCATCCGGTGCCAGTGCGCTCACGACACGCTGCTTCTCAGGGTGATTACTCAGCCCTGCGCCCCACATGTCGTTTAGCAGCGCACGGTCGGCCGCGCTCTGGGCATTGGGCTGTGCGGTATACACCACCGGAATCCCCTGCGCTTTGCAGTAGGCTCGTAGCGCCGCAATGTTGTCGACCAGTTGCTGTACCAGTGGGCTATCCGTGCCGTAAAAATTCACGAAATACTCCTGCATGTCGTGAATCAGCAACACCGCGCGTTGAGGTTCAAACGACCAGGACACCTTGTTTTCCGGGAAATCCTGTGCGCGCGGCAGGGGATAAGAAGCAATAGAAGGGATTGCCATCACAAAATCCTTATTTATTTTGAATGCTAAGTTGGGTCTGGATGCGCTGACGAAGTGATTTCTTATCGATCTTGCCGACCGGAGTGACAGGCAGGGTGTCGATCATCTCGAAGCGGTCCGGCAGTTTGAATTCTGCAATACCCTGATTACGGAGATATTTTCTTAACGTTATGGCTTTCAGCGCCGGATCGCTGACGACCAGAAACGCGCAACTCTTTTCGCCCATGACCGGATCGGGCATGGAGACCAGCGCGGCATGAAGAATGCCGTCATGCTTGAGCAGCAGGTTTTCGATCTCTTCGGCGGCAATCTTTTCACCGCCGCGGTTAATCTGATCTTTTTCCCGACCGACCACGCGCAAATAGCCGTCCTCGGTCATCTGCACCACATCGCCGGAGTGATAGAACCCGTCACTGTCGAAGGCGCGGGCATTGTGTTCCGGGCTGCGGTAATAGCCACGGAAGGTATACGGGCCGCGCGTCGCCAGCAGCCCGGCTTCGCCTCTCGACACCGGATTGCCGTCGATGTCCAGCACCTTCACTTCATCGTCTGGACTCATCGGGCAGCCTTGCGTGGTGAAGATATGCTCATCGCTGTCGTCCAGTCGGGTGTAGTTCACCAGCCCTTCCGCCATGCCAAGCACCTGCTGCAACTGACAACCGAGCACCGCAGGAATACGCCGGGCCACGGTTTCACTCAGCTTCGCGCCGCCTACCTGCAAAATCTTCAGACTGTGCAACGCGCCGCCAAACTGTTCGGCGGCCTGAAGCCACAGTGCGGCAGCGGGCGGCACCAGTGAGGTGATATCGATCTGATGGCGTTCGATCAGCGGGAAGCAGGTCATCGCACCCGGATCGGGTGCCAGCACGACGCGTCCACCGGCGTAAAACACGCCGAGTGAACCGGGCGAACTTAACGGAAAGTTATGGGGAGCAGGTAACGCGCACAGGTAGCGGGTTTGTGGCGTCAGCGCACAGATTTCCACACTGCGGCGCACGCTGTAGTAGTAATCGTCATGTGTGCGGGGAATCAGTTTCGGCGTGCCGGTACTGCCGCCAGAAAGCTGGAAGAAGGCAACCTGCCCCGGCGCGGAAGGCTGATACTGACAAGCTGACCGGTTCGGCTGTAGCCAGTCTGACAGGCTGTGCCCCAGCGGGCTGTCGCCGAGCATCACCACCGTTTGCAGGCGAGGAACCTGTGTCTGTAGCCGATCCAGAAACTCACCGTTGCCAAACAGCGGGTGTTCAGCCGAGGCGATCAATACGCGGGGTTCAATCTGCGTGGCATAGGACAGCAGTTCGAGCTTATTGTGGCTGAACAGCGCATTAACCGGCGCGACGCCCATTTTCAGCAGCGCAAAAAAGGTCAGGTAAAACTCGGCTACGTTCGGCAACTGCACCAGCGCGGTGTCACCGCAGCGTAAGCCGCTTTCCGTGAGGCGCGATGCCAACGCGGAAGACTGCCGATCCAGCTCACGATAGCTCCACTGACGTTCACCGCACACCACCGCCACGGCATCGGGCTGCGTTGTCAGATGACGCTCCCAGGCATCCGTTAGCGGCAGACCAACCCAGTACCCTTTATCACGATAACGCTGCGCCAGTTCCTCTGGCCAGGGCGTAAATTCAATACTCATAGTCCATCCACACCCGAGTTAAGCCCAAACGCATTCAACATCGTGTTGAATTTAGCGGCAGTTTCGGCCCATTCATCCTCAGGGACGGACGCCTCCACAATGCCCGCGCCAGCAAACAGACGGACGCTGTTGTTTTTGATGGTGCCGCAGCGAATGGCGATAGCCCATTCACCATCGCCGTTAGCATCACACCATCCGACAATGCCGCTGAATACGCCGCGATCGTGCGGTTCCAGTTCGGCGATCAGTTGGCGCGCCGCCTGCGTAGGGAAACCGCACAGTGCGGGAGTGGGGTGAAGCTGACAGGCGACCTGAAGCGCCGTCATCTCCGGGTTTGCCAATTCGCCGCTAATGGCGGTAGACAAGTGCCACATGGAGGCCGTGCTCATCAGCGTGGGGGCAGGCGGAATCGTTAACGATGAGCACAGCGGCATCAGGCGTTGGCGAACGTCGTCAACCACCAGCTTGTGCTCGTGTTTGTCTTTACCGGAATTCAGCAAGCGCTGACTGTTCAGGTAATCCAGTTGTTCATCCTTCATCCGTCGCGCCGAACCCGCTAACGGGTTCGAAACAATGACGTTTCCCTGCTTGCGCAACAGCAGTTCCGGGCTGGCGCCAAGCAAGACGGAACCATCCGGCAACGGCAGCGAGAAGTGATAGCCCCCGGCGTTCTGCACCATCAGGTTGTTGAGGATCGTTTGCGCCTTAACAGGGCCTGCCAGCTCAATGTCCAAAATACGTGACAGGACCGCTTTGCTCAGTTCACCACGACGGAAGCGTGCAACGGCTTGCGCCACGATGGACTTAAACTGGCCTTCGTTTGGGACACTGTTCAGCGTTAATGCGCCGGGTGCCGCTGCCGCCTGCTTACGGGCACGGCTGAGCAGTTCAGCTTTGCTCGTAACGGTATAACTATCAGGGATATAGAGACTCGAGGGTTGCGTGGTATCAAAGGGGATGGCCCCCACCACAATCGGCAGCGACTGCCCTGCCTGACGCGCCCGCTGAAATGCCTGCGCGATTGCAGGGCTTAGCCTGTCATCGTGCGAGCCAGAAGCACAAGCCGGGGACGAAATACGTTCAAATAAGCCGGAAGTAGACAGGCTACGGTGTTCCGATGCGTATAAAAAAGCGGTCTGCTCAGAATAAGTTAGCCCGCTAAATGTTTCAGCTTCTGTAATCAGTGTATCCACAAGACAACTCCTGTGCCTGCAAATTAAATACCAATGATTATTAAAATCATTATCATTTATATTAAGCGCAGTTAAATTACACTGAAGTAACGTGTTCGGTCAATGCTTCCACAAAATAGGGATTCACGCCCACTTATTAGGGGTTATATTGATGTTAATCAATTTTATTGTTCATCTCCCACAACCCTTAATGATTAGCAATAGGAATGTATTGATTATAAAACTCACATCACAGATGATAATGAAAATACTTATCATTTATTGTCAGCGAAATTAAGCTGCGCTAGACTGCGCGAATATTTTACTAACTGTGTCTAAATGTGAGCCTGTCATGGATGAAAGCATGTATCGCCAGCACACCCGATCCGTTGTGCATTTGGCGTTGCTCATCAACATGCTTTCCCTCGGTAGCCTGATGATGGTGATGCCGCTCGGCCCCGATTTCATCAGCGCCCTGTCGATGGATGCCAAAAACATCGGCTACATTAGCGGTGGGGCTACGTTTGCCTCTGCCATCGTCGGCTTCCTCGCCGCCCCCTATCTGGACAGATTTAACCGCAAACATGCACTCATCGTCCTACTGACGCTGCGCTTCGGCCTGACGGCAGCCTGCATGTTTGCTACCAGCCAAACCCATCTTTTGCTGCTGTTTGTTCTGGCAGGCTGCGTTGCCGGCCCGGCATCCGGTGTATTGATGGCGGCGGTGGTCGATATTGTGCCAGCCAACGAACGCGGCAAGCAGTTAGCCTATGTCGGTATGAGTTTTTCACTCGCGGCCATTATCATCATGCCGCTCTCGCTGGAACTGGCTCACCGTATTAACTGGCAAGCCCCGTTTTATATTTTCGGCCTCGGCGGCCTGCTGCTGGTGCTGTTAGTGCTGTGGCTTTTTCCTTCCATGCCGCCGACGCAGCGGATTGAGCAAGGCACCTCCCCGAGCAACGCACCCGCGTCAGTATTATATGAGCTGCTGGCCTCCCCGCTTTTCCTGCTGGGGCTGACCGTGGTGTCATTACAGATGTTCGGGCATTTCCTGCTTATTCCCCATTTTTCCAACTACTTTCAGTTCAATCTGGCTTTTCCTCGGGATGACATTTCCCTGCTCTACCTCAGCGGCGGCCTGGCCAGCATGCTGACCATGCAACTGTGCGGTAGGCTGCTGGATCGGGGATACGCCAGCCGGACGATCGTGGTCACGACGCTGCTACTGGCCGTCGTTATTCTCTGCGGTTTCGTTTTACCCGTTTCACTTTCCCTGTATCTGGTGTTCACCCTGTTCATGGCGCTGAGCGCGGCACGCTCCAGCAGCACGCTGGCGATTACCGCCGGGATTCCGCTGCCGCATCAGCGCGCCGCGTTTATGTCCTATCAGGGAACAGCGGCCAACGTAGCATCAGGGCTAGCCAGCATTGCCTCTGCCGCTTATCTGAGTACCTCCGCAGAGGGAAAAATTGACGGATTCTCGCAGCTTGCCCTCGCCAGCGCCGTATTTGCGCTGGCCGCCATGCTATTGACAATACGCCTGATTACGCAACTGGCGGCACGCAAAACGGTACATGCGACAGCGTAATAAACCGAGCAATACACGTAGCACCGCACGTTATTTATGAGATTTTTTTTACACTTTGATGGGGTCTTTAACATGCAGCTAAAACCAGAAAGTCGTTTTTCACATCATCATTTCCCACACAGCAAGGTGTATAGCGCCCTGCTGGTGGCCGGGTTACTGGCTCTGCCCGCCATCGCACAGGCAGAAAACGCGACAGATGAAAAAATCGTCGTAACGGCAACCCAGACAAAACACACCACGTTGAGCGCCCCCGCCAGCGTGTCGGTCATCACTCGCGCCGAACTGGAAAAGATGTCGGTGAATAACGTTTCCGACGCGGTGAAAAAGCTGCCGGGCATTAACATTAATCCGTCATCCACCTATGGCCGCAACGAGATCAAAATTCGTGGGATGCGGGCAGACTACACCTTGTTGCTGATCAACGGTCGTCGGGTTAACTCACGCGAAGCATTAACCACCGATTACGCCAACGATTTTGATCTGACTTCCCTCCCCGTTTCCGCCATCGATCGCATTGAGGTAATTCGTGGCCCGATGTCTTCCCTCTACGGAGCCGACGCACTGGGCGGTGTCGTAAACGTGATTCTGCGCCAGCCGGGGGAAAAAGCAACGGGTGAGATCGGCTATAACTTTGAAGCACCCACCGAAGGGTCGGGTGGCGACCACAATCGCCTAAGCGGCTATGTCAGCGGTCCATTGATAGAAAACACGCTGCTAGGCAGCCTGATTATTGATGGCGGAAAACGTGATGCCTGGCGTACTGAGCTATCGAAAAACCCCAATACAGATGCGCGAGAAGAACGTGAAAATACGAATCTGCTAGGGAACTTAACCTGGCTGATTGATGAAAAACAGAGTCTGGATTTTGATGCTACCTATGTCAAAGATGATCGCGACGTATATTGGAATGCGAGTAATGTAGCAAGACGTAATATACAGAAATTGGATCGTTTAGGACTTGGCTTGACGCATAATGGCAGTTGGGAAAATGTCGATACACGACTGCGTTACTACTATGAAAACGTCAACCTCATAGATAACTCTGAGCTAAAAGGCGGCAGAGCAGATATCAGTCAGGATAACCACACTATCGACGGCCAGGTTTCTGGCTATTTAGGCGATCACCTGCTGACAGGCGGCGGTGAATATCTGCTGACATCATTAAAACATAGCATGTACCTACAAAATGGTGGGATTGATGTCAGCCAGGGCGCACTTTTCTTACAGGACGAATTCAAACTTGGCGATCTGGCATTAACCTTCGCAGGCCGTGTCGACCAGCATGAAGTCTACGGCACAGAATTTAGCCCGCGAGCCTATGCAACCTATAGTTTGACCGATAACTGGGTGATAAAAGGCGGTGTTAGCAAAGCATATAAGGCACCAACACTGTCACAATCGGTCAAAGGTTATGCTTTAGCCTCCTGTCAGGGCAGATGCTTTCTTCTCGGGAACCCCGACCTGAAGCCAGAGACAGCCATCAGTTACGAGTTAGGCACCGCGTATGAAGCTGAACGATTTGGTGCGGGCGTCACATTATTTGATAATGACATCAAGGATATGATCCAAACCAATTCGCTAACTCGAACCTACGAAAACGTGAATAAAGCTCGGGTGCAGGGAATTGAAACCTCATTCTGGGTCGATCTGACTGATGACCTGAACTGGACTACCAACTGGACCATCGTCGATGCCGAAGACCGCACCACCAGAAAACGCCTGAAGCAAACGCCGAAAAATACGGTTAATACGCAATTGAACTGGCAGGCGCTGGATAATCTCTCGACCTATGTGTCCTACCAGTACACCAGTAACCAATATCTGCGCGATAGGGAATTACTTAGAACCCGAGGCTTCAACACCGTGGATATCGGTGCGACCTATACGCCAGTTAAAAACGTAGACCTGAAACTGGGCGTCACTAACCTGACTAACGAAAAACGCGACTACGTTGCCACCGACAACGACTATTTCCTGTCTGGACGGACGGTGTACGGCGGCGTGAGCTATAAGTTCTGATGCCGATAAACGTGATGGAATAGCCCGCGATTCGCGGGCTTTTTTAGCAGCAGATAAAGGTGGTGACGTCGTACTCTCTCAGCAGATATGCGCCTTTAAAGCGGCGTCCGGCGTAAAACGTCGGTGTCAGATCGGTGAGAAGTTCCAGTTCAAACTCACGTTTAGTGATATTCAGCGCCACCAGTCTGGCATCCAGAAAATCAAAGTAGTGCCGCACCTGCGGGTAAAGCGCTTTAAACAAGCTCTCTTTGGCAGAAAAGCTTATCGTCAACAAACAGCAGAACGACTCCTCCCGCCCCTGAAACCACAGGAACTCTTCGTCGCCAATAATGCCAGGCCACAACGATTTTGCGCGCTCATCAGAGATAAACCCTTCAATATCAACGCCAACGCCCGACACCTCATCACTGCGCCAATGTGCGGCACAGAGAACACTGTCTTGGTTGTGACTTAGCGAGCCAGCAATGTTTTCTGGCCACTGCGGAGAGCGATCTTGCGCACTACACAGCACAAAATCGCGATGGCCCAGTTTATTCAACACATCTCTGGCAAGATAGCGCCCAGCGAGAAACTCGGCGCGCCGCTTCGGGACGGCACGCGTCAAGGCATCAGGAAAAGGAATATTCGCCTCGGTAAAAAGCGCGTCGTCATAAGCAGATAAATGGAAATGGCAGCGAGCAGTCATACCTGGGTAGGCGGCACCGTCCGTTGCGCGAGGAAATGTAATCCATTCAACATCGTCAATAAAAGCAGAAAGCATGTTACTCCACTCAGGCAAGCAAATGGCACCCGCATTCAGTAAACGCCGCGTAGACTACGCCTAATCCCTTCATAAAGTGGTTTAAACGAACAATGGGCGACGTTCATCGCCCATCATCTCGCGGCGGCAAGAAATGCCGGATTGCATTACAACGTTCGAAAGCCCTACAGCGCCAAAAAGAACCCTGCGATACAGGCGCTCATCAGGTTAGAAAGCGTACCTGCCACGACCGTTTTCAAACCCAAGCGGGCAATATCCTGACGCCGAGTTGGCGCCATACTGCCCAATCCTCCAATAAGAATAGCAATAGACGACAGGTTAGCAAAGCCGCATAACGCGAACGAAATCACAGCTTTGGTATGATCTGACAGCACTTGCAACCCCGCCGCCTGTACCACGTCATCCGCTTTCAGATATTGACTGAAGTTCATGTAAGCCACGAACTCGTTAACGATCAGCTTCTGCCCAATGAACGAACCGGCAACGGCGGCTTCGCTCCATGGGATACCAATCAGGAACGCAACGGGCGCAAAGCACCAGCCAAGAATCAGCTCCAGCGATAGCTGCGGATAGTCAAACCAGCCACCGATACCACCAAGAATACCGTTCAGCACGGCGATCAGGGCGATAAACGCCAACAGCATCGCCCCCACATTCAGCGCCAGTTGCAAACCGGACGCCGCGCCGCTCGCCGCCGCATCGATGAGGTTAACCGGACGATCTTCTTCATCGACAAACCCGACCATCTCGTCATGGTCGTGGGTTTTTTCCGTTTCCGGCACCATCAGCTTGGCAAACAATAACCCACCCGGTGCCGACATGAAGGAGGCCGCAATCAGATACTCCAACGACACGCCCATCTGGGCATAGCCCGCCATGACGGCGCCCGCAATCGACGCCAGCCCGCAACACATCACCGCAAACAGCTCTGACTGCGTCATATTGGCGATGTAGGGACGCACTACCAGCGGCGCTTCCGTTTGGCCGACAAAGATGTTGGCCGTTGCCGAGAGTGATTCCGTACGGGAGGTTCCCAACAGTTTCTGCAATCCACCACCGAGTACTTTGATGACAATCTGCATGATGCCCATATAGTAGAGCACGGCGATAAGGGAAGAGAAGAACACGATAATCGGCAATACGCGGAGTGCGAAAACAAACCCGCCACCGCCAAATATTTCGAACATTTTATCGGAGGCCAGACCGCCAAACATGAAGGAAACACCTTGATTTCCGTAGTTAATAACGTTTGACACCCCGTTCGACATGCCCTCCAGAATGGCGCGCCCTATTGGTACATACAGCACCAAGGCACCGATACCGATCTGAAGAATGAAAGCACCCACGACGGTGCGCAATCTGATGGCTTTACGGTTACTGGATAACATAACCGCGAATAACATCAGAACAATCATGCCGATAAGACTCATAACGAGTTGCATGTGTGGTTCCCTATAACGCGTGAAAAAGTGAGACAAAAATAAAAATCAGCCAGCAGGCAGGGCAAAATCGCTATCAAGCGCGCCGATTATAAAGACAGCCCGGTAGAGGTCGCTAATTTATGTCATAAATAAATACAACATCGAACAGCAGAAAACACCAAAAGGTGATCTACGTCACAATTATATGGTTGATATATGAAATCAGAATGACTGTTTTGTACGTTGCTGCACAGAAATAACAGAAAAGCGGAAGCAAAACGCCTTCCGCATGGGGAGAGGATCGGGCGTTACTGGGGAGTAACGTAACAACAGTGAGTGGCGTTATGCCGGAACGAGTTGCCCAAACAGCCGCAGCGAATTCTGCCAAAGCGCCTCGGCAATCACCTCAGGCGGTTCTGTACGAAGCGCACATAGCGTGTGAAATGCAGAGGTTATACGCTCTGGTCGATTGGGTTGTCCCTGATAGCCACTCATCGGCATATCAGGCGCATCGGTTTCCAGCAGCAGCCAATCTAATGGCAACTGCGCAATTGCCTGACGCGTTTTATTCGCTCTGTCATAGGTAATCGTTCCGCCAACGCCAATGTAGTAGCCCAACCGGATAAAGGCCTGTGCCTGCGCCAGACTCCCCGCAAACCCATGCACCACACCGGTACGCGGCACCTCAATACGGCGGAGCAATTGTGCCAACCGGTCGTGGCTGCGCCGCGAGTGCAGGATCGTCGGGAGATCGTGTTTTTTCGCCAACCGAAGTTGGGCCTCAAGGAAAGCAAGCTGCCGCTCGAACTGCGGATCTGGCATATAAAGATCCAAGCCAATCTCCCCCACCGCCACCAGTTTTTGAGGTTGATGACTCAGTTCCTCTTCCAGACGGAGCAGGTCGCTCTCCTGATGTTCAGCGATGTAAAGCGGGTGAAGGCCAAGCGCAGCGTAAAGCGGTGAGTAGGTGCGAACGAGCGTCAGCACACGCTCAAAATGCTGGGAAGCCACAGCCGGAATAATAATGCGCTCAACCCCAGCGTCTTGCGCCAGACGCAAGCTCTCCGGTGCAGCATCGTAAAATAGGGGGAAATCGAAATGACAGTGGGTATCGATAAAACGGTATCGTTTAGAAGAAAAATCCGGTTCGGGAAATGGCTCAATATCAGAAGGCACGTTGCTTCTCCGTCAGATGAGGTTCGTAAAATGGAGCGAACCAATCAACGTACAAGTCATATCCTGCCAAAACCTCCTGGCAAGAATCAGACTTGTCGTTGCGGTAGGACCTCAATGTAGCGTGGTCTTCTCTGAGGATACCTCGTCGTGTGCTTTTCCGTAACCCTCTTGCAAGACGCCAGACAGGTAATCGTTACTCCCTTCCAGCCAGGCACCGTCGCTGTCAAACCAATCGGCCCACAGCGCCAGAAAATTCCCTCGCCACTGTTTCCATTTGCCAACAACGATATCGCTATTCATCATAAACCTCCTGATAAACTGTCGAAATGCAGCAAATACGCGAACAGTGTGCCGGTAAAATATGACAGCCGCATGGCGCGGCTGTGTGTTCTGGATGACATTTCTTTATACTCGTCATACTTCAAGTTGCATGTACGTTGGCGGCGTTCAGTCACCCGAATCACTGACTTAAGTAAGCTCATCGGGACTCCTTCCCTTGCCGCCTGCCTGAAACTTGAATTAGTTAGAGTATATAACGCGCTGTACTACGGCCGTTTTCGCCCCGTGAACAAACTAAGCAGAAACAGAATAATACCAACCACGAAGACGATTTTCGCCGCACCAGCCGCTGTACCAGCCAATCCACCGAAACCCAGTGCTGCCGCGATGAGTGCGATCACTAAAAATATAATACCCCAACGAAACATACGCTCTCCTTACCAGACAAAATGAAAAATAAGCATGGTGGTCATCCTGACGCGCTTCATGCGTCCTGACTGCGTATCCACAGATGGTGTTTTATTATGCGGATTAGGTGAGGTGCCCTATCATGACGAGCACCCTGTGCGAAATCACTCTATTGATAATAGCGATGATTATTTGGCTGTCAGGTCGTTTTTGACGCTTTTCACACCCTCAACGGCTTTCGCAATACTTTCAGCACGGTCGGACTGTGCTTTGTTGTCCACTTCGCCACTCAGTAGCACTACGCCTTCCTGAGTTTCAACCTTCACTTTACGGGACGGCACAATGTCATCCGCCAGCAGTTTGGCTTTAATGGTGCTGGTAATCACGGCATCATCGGCATAAGCGCCAACCGATTGTGATGGATTATCTTTCACCTGCAATTTGTCACTGACGGATTGAACGCCCTCAACCTGTGTGGCGATTTCTACCGCTCGGGTACTCAGTGCCTGGCTGCCGACAAAACCGCTCAGCGTGACGACACCCTTCGACGTTTCAACCGAAATATCGCTGCTGGTAATCGATTTATCTTCCAGCAACGCACTCTTCACTTTTGCCGTGATAGCACTGTCGCTCATGTAGTCAGATGCTTTATTGGCGGAACTATCGATTTTTGCACCTGCTGTATCCGCGATACGATCAACTTTCTGTCCTAATGTTTCTTCCGCCATGGCACCGCCAGCCAGAAGAGAACCCAGAGCTACTACGATCAGCGATTGTGTTAATTTGGTCTTTTTCATTGATGTCTTCCTTCTTATGCTTTTCTATCAACCCAAAATAACCTATTAGGGTCACGTTAACGCCTGCACAGTCATCAGCAAACCAAGGTGATAATGACGCCACCAACACTCAAATGATTCTTCCTTATTAGATAAAAAATCAGAGCATTAAATTGCAGGTTATAAAAAAATCAAAGTAATGAACCTATTTAAATTACTTTAACAGTTAAACACGCTAAGCAAGTTAACACGCTGTTAACTATAGACCACAGAATGAAAAATCACAGGGGAAGAAAAGAATATGTACAGCAATTCAGATTTGTCTGTGGCACCAGAACGAAAAGGGGAAATTTGCAGAAAATACATTTAATACATTGTTTTTTAATGTATTTAAAAATAAAAAACCCGGCTATTTTTGGCCTAAAACCAAACATAACCGGGTAATGATTATTTTAACAAAACGGTCGCTATTTACACACCACAGCCACGATGATTTCCGTGAAACGGTGGCGAATCAACCGCCTCATTGTAAATCGGGGCAGCGATAAACATGACTGCCGTTATGAAAATTAATGCTCGCGCGTTTGATGGAACGTCACTTCTGGGTAGCGCTCCCGCGTCAGGTTCAGGTTCACCATCGTCGGCGCCACATAAGCCAGATTATCCCCGCCATCCAGCGCCAGATGCAGTTCGTTTTTACGCTTAAACTCTTCAAATTTCTTCACATCGCTGCACTCGACCCAGCGTGCGGTAGACACGTTAACCGACTCGTAAATCGCTTCAACGTTGTATTCCGTTTTCAGACGGGCAACCACCACATCGAACTGCAACACGCCGACAGCACCAACAATAAGATCGTTGTTGGTCAATGGACGGAAGACCTGCACCGCACCTTCTTCAGACAGTTGTACCAGCCCTTTCAGCAATTGTTTCTGCTTGAGCGGATCGCGCAGGCGGATGCGACGGAACAGTTCCGGTGCAAAGTTGGGGATACCGGTGAATTTCATGTCTTCACCCTGCGTAAACGTATCGCCAATCTGGATCGTGCCGTGGTTATGTAACCCGATGATATCGCCCGGATAGGCTTCTTCAATGTGGGAACGGTCACCCGCCATAAAGGTCAGCGCATCTGAAATCACCACGTCTTTACCTGTGCGAACCTGACGCAGCTTCATGCTTTTTTCATATCGTCCAGACACGACGCGCATAAACGCCACGCGGTCACGGTGTTTCGGGTCCATATTGGCCTGAATCTTGAACACAAAACCGGTGAATTTCTCTTCCGCCGCCGTGACTTCACGCGTATCCGTGTTACGCGGCATCGGCGCGGGCGCCCAGGCGACTAAGCCGTCCAGCATGTGGTCAACGCCAAAGTTACCCAGCGCCGTACCAAAGAAGACCGGCGTCAGTTCGCCGGCCAGAAACGCCTCAAGCTCAAATTCGTGCGATGCCCCCTGTACCAGTTCCAGCTCTTCACGCAGTTGCGCAGCCAGCTCTTCGCCAACGGCGGTATCCAGATCCGGGTTATTCAGCCCTTTAACGATGCGCACTTCCTGAATCGTGTGGCCTTTACCACTCTGGTACAGGTAGGTTTCGTCTTTATAAAGGTGGTATACGCCTTTGAACAATTTGCCACAGCCAATCGGCCAGGTGATCGGCGCACAGGCAATCTTAAGCTCGCTCTCGACTTCATCCAGCACTTCCATCGGATCGCGGATGTCACGGTCGAGCTTGTTCATGAACGTCAGAATCGGCGTGTCGCGCAGGCGGGTGACTTCCATCAGCTTACGCGTACGATCTTCGACCCCTTTTGCGGCGTCGATCACCATCAGGCAGCAGTCAACCGCCGTCAGCGTACGATAGGTATCTTCAGAGAAGTCTTCGTGCCCCGGCGTATCTAACAGGTTAACCAGACATTCACGGTAGGGAAACTGCATCACGGAGGTGGTGATGGAGATCCCACGCTGCTTTTCCATCTCCATCCAGTCGGATTTCGCATGCTGGTTCGAACCACGCCCTTTTACCGTACCGGCAGTCTGAATCGCCTGTCCGAACAGCAGAACCTTTTCAGTAATCGTGGTTTTACCCGCATCGGGGTGAGAAATGATAGCGAACGTTCTTCTTTTAGAGACTTCGCGGGCGTATTCACTTGGAGACATGATTTTCAGGTTTCTTTTGTTAGCCACCCGGCGTCAGCATCAAGTCAACAGCACACCGATGAGATCGTCAGGCAAAGCGGAAATAAACTATAGCCGAGCATTTTCCCTGATTTAACGTGCAGACACAATCGGTGATGGCATAAACACCCGTCAAAACGCGGGGTAAGTTAGGCGTTGGTACGGGCAGCGATCCCTCTCTCAGAGGCTTTTCTCTTCCCCCTCTTTTTTCACTACCGCACCGCCGCCCGGCGGCGTTTCACTCTCAGCGTCATCGGCTTCTTCTTTCACTGGCGTACTTGCCGTCAGAAGATAAGGCGACTGTTGCCAACGGGTACGACGATTCTGCAACAGCGTGCGGGTCAGAATAATGCCGATAGCCACTGAAAGTAAAATCATCAGGCGCAGAATATTCGTAGTGTTATCCACCTGTCTGGCTTCGGTCGCCAGCACATGAGTATCTAAGGTAATGCGCAGGAAACCGATAGGCCCTTCTTTTCCCTCAATCGATTGCACCAGTTGATGGTTAAAGTAGCTACCGACCCGATTGCCGTCGAGCGCCAGCCGGTCTCGCAGTTGTACCTGTTCCCCGACATGCGCCACCAGCGAGCCATCCTGCTGATAGACGCCGGCATCCAGAATGCGGCTGTGATCGGTAAGCTGCTTGAGGATGGTATTAATCTTTTGGCTATTATCATCCACGCTGCCCATCAGTGGCGAAAGGCTGTAAGCCACCTGTCTGGACAGCGTGCGTGCCAGATCTTCAACCTGTTCAGAATGCGCCATCTGGTGACTCAAACTGAAATAGGACGCACCTTGCATTAATACCACCAGCAAAGCGAGACAAATCAGCACAATTGCCGTGCGGTGTAGACGAAATTTTACCTGGGCGCGAACCATGATAATCCTTACACGATTTGGATACTTTCATGTTGCCAGAAGCGCCAACGATAGGATAGCTTGTTGCCCTGTTTTTGGAGGGATATGTTTGCTCGACGCCACATCCCTCTTTTATCACACGACTTTATCGCACTATTGCCAGCAGAGGATTTACCCCATGTCGAATAGTCTGACCTATCGTGATCTCCCAGATGAGATCAACTGTTGGCCAGGGCTGCCATTATCATTGAGCGGTGACGAAGTGATGCCGCTTGACTACCGTGCTGGCGACACTGGCTGGCTGATTTACAGCGACGTCCTCGATAAAAACCTGATTTCCCGCTACCAGCGTAAACTGGGCTGTGCGATGGTGATCGTGAGCGCCTGGAACGTAGGTGATTATCAGGTCGTACGCCTGGCGGGCACGCTGACGCCACGCGCTACCAAGCTGGCACACGAACTGGGTATTGATGTCGCCGCCATGCGCAACGCGCCGACGCTGCGTTCGCCGGGTTTGCTGGTCATGGACATGGATTCCACTGCGATTCAGATCGAATGTATTGATGAAATCGCCAAACTGGCGGGCACAGGCGAACTGGTTGCTGAAGTCACTGAACGCGCAATGCGCGGCGAGCTGGATTTCTCCGCGAGCCTGCGCCAGCGTGTTGGCACATTAAAAGGCGCCGACGCCACTATCTTACAGACCGTACGTAAAACGCTGCCGCTGATGCCTGGCTTGCGTAACATGGTGAGTCAGCTTCAGGAAGCGGGCTGGCACGTCGCCATCGCGTCTGGCGGGTTTACCTATTTTGCCGACTATTTGCGTGACGAATTAGGTCTGGTCGCCGCGGTGGCCAACGAATTAGGTATGCAGGACGGCAAACTGACGGGCGAGGTCATCGGTACGATTGTCGATGCGAAGTATAAAGCCACCACGCTGCAAGCGTTGGCGGAGAAGCTGGCGATCCCGATGCACCAAACTGTCGCAATCGGCGACGGCGCGAACGATCTGCCGATGATCAAAACCGCCAGCCTGGGTATTGCCTATCACGCCAAACCCAAGGTCAACGAGCAGTCTGCGGTGACCATCCGTCACGCCGATCTGACCGGAGTGCTGTGCATTCTCAGCGGCAGTATGAGACACGAAAAGCGTTAATCTGTTGGAGGTGAACCGTGGCAAAAGCTGTCAAACGGGCGTTTGTCTGTAATGAATGCGGCGCTGACTATCCGCGCTGGCAAGGGCAGTGCAGCGCCTGCCATGCCTGGAATACCATTACGGAAGTTCGTCTGGCGGCGGCGGCGGCGTCACGCTCCGACCGTCTCACTGGCTACGCGGGTGAAAGCGCGGGCGTCAGCCGAGTCCAAAAACTATCGGACATCAGCCTTGAAGCCCTGCCCCGCTTTTCTACCGGTTTTCTGGAGTTTGACCGCGTTCTGGGCGGCGGCGTCGTCCCCGGCAGCGCCATTCTGATCGGCGGCAATCCCGGCGCAGGCAAAAGTACTCTGCTGCTACAAACGCTGTGTAAGCTGTCAGAAAACATGAAAACCCTGTACGTCACCGGGGAAGAATCCTTGCAGCAGGTGGCGATGCGGGCGCACCGCCTCAATCTACCCACCCAGAATCTCAACATGCTATCGGAAACCAGCATCGAACAGATTTGCCTGATTGCCGAGCAGGAACAACCCAAGCTGATGGTGATCGACTCCATTCAGGTCATGCACCTCGCCGATATCCAGTCGTCACCCGGTAGCGTCGCACAGGTACGCGAAACGGCGGCCTATCTGACGCGTTTCGCCAAAACGCGCGGCGTCGCGATCGTGATGGTCGGCCACGTCACCAAAGACGGCTCACTCGCCGGGCCAAAAGTATTGGAACACTGCATCGACTGCTCCGTGCTGCTGGATGGCGATGCCGATTCCCGTTTCCGCACTCTGCGCAGCCACAAAAACCGCTTTGGCGCCGTCAATGAACTGGGCGTATTCGCCATGACGGAACAAGGGCTACGCGAAGTCAGCAATCCGTCGGCGATTTTCCTCAGCCGTGGGGACGAAGTCACATCCGGCAGTTCGGTCATGGTGGTGTGGGAAGGCACGCGCCCGCTGCTGGTGGAAATTCAGGCGCTGGTGGATCAATCGATGATGTCTAACCCGCGCCGCGTGGCGGTCGGGCTGGAGCAGAACCGGTTAGCCATCCTGCTGGCGGTTCTGCATCGTCACGGCGGCTTGCAGATGTCGGATCAGGATGTCTTTGTGAATGTCGTCGGCGGCGTTAAGGTCACCGAAACCAGTGCCGATCTGGCGCTGCTGCTGTCGCTGGTCTCCAGCTTCCGCGATCGCCCATTACCGCAGGATCTTGTTATTTTCGGTGAAGTCGGTCTGGCAGGTGAGATCCGTCCCGTTCCCAGCGGGCAAGAGCGCATCACTGAAGCCGCCAAGCACGGCTTCAAACGCGCCATCGTTCCTCATGCCAATATGCCGAAGAAAGCGCCTGCCAGTATGCAGGTGTTCGGCGTGAAAAAGCTGGCCGATGCGCTGGCAATCCTCGACGATCTCTAAACGAGCCACAGAAAGGCATCTGCTACGCGGTTCTCCTGTTCACCCTGAGCTAAACAGCAGTGTGAAAAAATCGCGGATATTGCCATGTTTTGTGGTATTTTGTTTAGTAAAATAAACAAGAGCGCTACGCTATGTCATCATTTGATTACCTGAAATCCGCCATTCGGCAGAAGGGTTGCACCCTACAGCAGGTTGCCGATGCAACCGATATGACCAAAGGCTATCTCAGTCAATTACTTAATGCCAAAATCAAAAGCCCTAGCGCACAGAAGCTGGAAGCGCTCCATCGCTTTCTTGAGCTGGAATTCCCCCGCTATGAAAAGAGCGTTGGCGTCGTTTTCGGCAAGTTCTACCCGCTACATACTGGCCACATTTATCTGATCCAACGTGCGTGCAGCCAGGTCGATGAACTGCATGTGATTTTAGGTTACGACGAACCGCGCGACCGGCTGCTGTTTGAGAACAGCTCGATGTCGCAGCAGCCTACCGTCAGCGACCGTCTGCGCTGGTTATTGCAGACCTTTAAGTATCAGAAAAACATCCATATTCATGCCTTTAATGAGCAAGGAATGGAACCGTACCCGCACGGCTGGGATGTGTGGAGTAAAGGGATTCAGGCGTTCATGCAGGAAAAAAGCATCACGCCTAACTTTGTCTACACCAGTGAAGAACAGGATGCCCCGCAATATCGCCAGCATCTGGGCATTGAGGCGGTCCTGATTGATCCACAGCGATCTTTTATGAACATCAGCGGTTCGCAGATTCGTCACGATCCCTTCCGCTACTGGGACTATATCCCGACCGAAGTGAAGCCGTTCTTTGTGCGTACTGTGGCCATTCTTGGCGGCGAATCCAGCGGTAAATCCACGCTGGTGAACAAGCTGGCGAATATTTTCAACACCACCAGCGCCTGGGAATATGGCCGTGATTACGTCTTCTCCCACCTGGGGGGCGACGAGATGGCATTGCAATATTCCGACTACGACAAGATCGCGCTGGGTCAGGCGCAGTACATTGATTTTGCGGTTAAATACGCCAATAAAGTCGCCTTTATCGATACCGATTTTGTCACCACACAAGCGTTCTGCAAAAAATACGAGGGTCGTGAACACCCGTTCGTTCAGGCGCTGATTGACGAATATCGCTTCGATCTGGTGATTTTATTGGAGAACAATACGCCATGGGTGGCTGACGGGCTACGCAGCTTAGGTAGCGCCGCTGCCCGCTCCGAGTTCCAGAATCTGCTAAAAACGATGCTGGCCCAAAATAATATTCAGTACGTTTACATCAAAGCGTCGGACTACGATTCGCGTTTCCTGCACTGCGTGGAATTGGTCCAGCAGATGCTGGGTCACGATCGGCCCCCTGAGCCGATCAAAAGTTAGCGCGTGCTCCATTGCCAATGGCGGGACGGGGTAATGATTTCAGGTAGCGGAATATCCCAGCTTTCCACTGGCAATGCGTCAACCTGCTGACAGTCGTGGGCCAACCCAATCGGATAAGGCCCACGAGACATCAGGTTGCGATACTGTAACGTCCGGTCGTAAAAGCCGCCGCCCATCCCCAGCCGCTGCCCCTGCGGATCAAATGCCACCAGCGGCGTCAGCAGAATGTCCAACTGCGGTAACGGCAACACCTGCCTCACATCCAAACGCGGTTCCATAATCTTCAGGCGATTACGTACCAGCACGGTGTCTGGCGCATAGCGTAGAAACAGCAAATACCCAGCGCGAAACGGATGCAGAACCGGCAAATAAACGCGTTTCTCCTGCTGCCACAGCCGTTGAATCAATGGTTGAGTATCCAGTTCACCATCAAACGACAGAAATACCGCCACACTATCCGCCCGAATAATTTTCGGGTGCGCCATCACGCGTTCACACGCCTGCTGTGCAAATAACGTCTGCTGTTCTGACGTCAGTAAACGCCGTTTTTGTCGCACAATCTGGCGAATCTGTTGACGTGCTACTGTGGAAGAGCAGAGTGTGTCGGGAAATATCGAGGAATCAGGAGATGACATGGGCTGTATTCGCCACGGGTCAGGAATGATAAAAGAAAGAGGATCTCCGAGATGCCGCCGCAGGCTGTAACCCTTGAACCCTTGGTTCAAGGTGAACATAACGTCGCAGTTTTAAGGCTTCTCGGACGAACCGAGCGTGCTCACCAACCGCAGAGCATTACATTCTGTTGGTATGAAATATCGGCTCAGGGGACTGGCCCGCTGACGAACATCTCAGAGAAATTTTATTCGTTACTCGCGATAAACCTTAGCACGTCTTATCGCGTAAAAACACCGTACTTTTGTCAAAATACGACGTTACTCAAATTGCGCACCCTGACGTTCCGTGATCTTACCTTGTTCCAGCAATGCCTGTTCGATGGTCTGCTGCAACATACGAATACGTTGTTCCATATTCGATGCATAATCACGCGTTTTACCCCGCTCCTGCGCCAGTTCGTGGCACACATTCAGCGCGGCAATAAACACCAGTTGCTCTGTGTTGGTGACTCTAGTGCGAACTTTAAGATCTTGCAACCGCTGGTTAAGATCTTCCGCAGCCTGATTCAACGCATCCTGTTGTTCTGGCGGACAATTCACTCTTAACGAACGGCCAAAAATTTGAATATCTACTGGTTGTGCAGACATACCACCTTCCTGCCTTTTGTCGTTCTTGCGCCCGCGTGCCGCATAGCATGAGCATTACCCGTAACATCGGGTTCGTTAAAGCGGGCGCCACTATATATAGCCGAGATCTAAGATACAAGCCCTTTCTGGTATCGAAAGGGAGCTTGGTGGTAGCATAGCACGAACCAATCCAGCCAACGATGACGAATCCGCATGTCTATAGAGAATACGTTTCCCGCCTATGAAGGCCTTGACCAACTGCTCCACCAACAGCAGGTCGCGCTGACCGCAGCAGAAATGCACGGTTTAATCAGCGGGATGCTGTGTGGTGGAAACCATGATGACAGTTGGAGAACGCTGGTTTTCGAACTGACCAATGAAGGCATGGCGTTTACCCAAACGCTGTCACAGCCGCTTCAGGATCTGTATCAGGCCACGCGTGAAGCGCTGGAAGATGATGGCTTTCTATTCCAACTTTATCTGCCTGACGATGCACAGGATGACGTAAGCGTCTTCGATCGCGCCGATGCGCTGGCAGGCTGGGTCAATCACTTCCTGCTTGGGCTGGGTGTGGTGCAGCCGCAGTTGAACAAGGCTAAAGGCGAGCTAAAAGAAGCCATCGAAGATTTACGCAACATTGCACAGCTTGGCTACGATGAAGATGAAGACCAGGAAGAGCTGGAGCAATCACTGGAAGAAGTGATTGAGTATGTTCGCGTTTCTGCCATTTTGTGCCATAACGAATTTACCAGCCAACGCGTGGTGACGGCCCCCGAGCAGCAAAAACCGACGCTGCATTAATTTCCTCAAGGCAGCCTCATGCAGGACATGCCTTATTGAGAGCGGAAGGGAAAGATAACCGCACGGACTACTTTCAGGAGCAGGTGATGAACCCACAAGAATTTCTTCGTCGTCGTCAGGGTCTGTTGGAAAAAATGGCACCGGGCAGCGCAGCGATTATTTTTGCCGCGCCGGAAGCGCAGCGCAATGCCGACAGTGACTACCCTTATCGTCAAAATAGCGATTTCTGGTATTTCACCGGCTTCAACGAACCAGAAGCCGTGCTGCTGCTGGTAAAAAGCGACGCGAAACACCATCACAGTGTGATCTTTAACCGCGTACGCGATCTGACGGCAGAAATCTGGTTTGGTCGTCGTCTCGGTCAGGAAGCCGCCCCCGCTAAGCTCGGCGTTGACCGCGCGCTGCCGTTTGGCGAAATCGGCGCACAATTGCATTTATTACTCAATGGGCTGGACGTCGTATATCACGCCCAAGGGCAGTACGATTACGCCGATAAGCTGGTCTTCGCCGCGCTGGATACCTTGCGTAACGGCACCCGTCAAGGGTTTTCGGCGCCAGCCACGCTAACTGACTGGCGTCCGTGGGTGCATGAAATGCGTCTGTTTAAATCGCCGGAAGAAATCAGTGTGATGCGTCGTGCCTGCGAAATTACCGCACTGGCGCATACGCGAGCCATGCAGAAATGCCGCCCCGGCATGTATGAATACCAGCTTGAAGGCGAAATTCACCACGAATTCACCCGCCACGGTGCACGTTACCCTTCTTACAACACCATTGTCGGCAGCGGCGACAACGCCTGCATCCTGCACTACACCGAAAACGAAACGCAAATGCGCGACGGCGATCTGGTGCTGATTGACGCGGGCTGTGAATACAAAAGCTACGCGGGCGACATTACCCGAACCTTCCCCGTCAACGGCAAATTTACCGCGCCGCAGCGTGCTATTTACGACATTGTGCTGCGCTCACAACTGCGCGCGCTGGAACTGTTTGGCCCCGGTCGCAGCATCCGCGAAGTGAACGAAGAAGTGGTACGCATCATGGTCAGCGGCCTGATCAAACTCGGCGTGCTGAAAGGTGAAGTCGAAGAGCTAATTGCCGAGCAGGCACATCGTCAGTTCTTTATGCACGGCCTCAGCCACTGGTTAGGCCTGGACGTACATGACGTGGGTGACTACGGCACAACCGACCGAGGCCGCCCGTTAGAACCGGGAATGGTGCTGACCATCGAACCCGGCCTTTACATCGCCACCGATGCCAAAGTGCCGCAACAGTACCGGGGAATCGGCGTGCGCATTGAAGACAACATCGTGATCACCGAAAACGGTAATGAAAATCTGACGGCTGGCGTCGTCAAAGACGCCGATGCTATTGAAGCGCTGATGGCGCAATGGCATGACAAGCAACACTAAGCTGTACTTGCAAAGGATAACAACATGGCGATCATGATTGTCGGTGGCGGGATGGCGGGCGCGACGCTGGCGCTGGCGATCTCGCGGCTTTCACAGGGCGCAGTCCCGGTCGATCTTATCGAGGCACATTCGCCACTCGACAAGGCACATCCGGGATTTGACGCGCGCGCTATCGCGCTGTCTGACGGCACGCGTCAGCAGCTCGCGGCGCTGGGCATGTGGCAGTCGCTATCCAGCGCGGCAACGGCGATAACCGACATTCATGTCAGCGAACGCGGGCACGCCAGCGTGGTGAACCTAAAAGCCTCCGACTATCACGTCCAGGCATTAGGCCATGTGGTGGAACTGCACGACATCGGACAACGTCTGTTTTCCCTGCTGCAACAGGCACCCGGCGTGCGTCTGCACTGTCCGGCCAAGGTGGTTGCCGTGACAAGAACGCAAGAAAACGCGACGCTCACACTGGACGACGGCACCACGCTCACGGGGCAATTGATGGTTGCCGCCGATGGGTCTCGCTCCGTGCTATCGCAATCCTGCGGTATTCAGTGGCAACAACACGATTATGATCAGGTCGCCGTGATCGCTAATGTGACCACCTCTGAGCCTCATCACGGACGCGCGTTCGAGCGGTTTACCCCGCACGGCCCGCTGGCGCTACTGCCGATGAGCAACGGCCGTTCCTCACTCGTCTGGTGTCATGATAAACAGCGTCAACATGAGGTCGATGGCTGGAGTGAAGCCGACTTTCGTCAACAGTTACAACAGGCTTTCGGCTGGCGTCTGGGGCAGTTTACCCATATCGGTGAACGCCACAGCTATCCGCTACGCTTACTGACGGCCACCCACCACATCAGCCATCGGCTGGCGCTGGTGGGTAATGCGGCACAAACGCTGCACCCGATTGCCGGACAAGGCTTTAATCTGGGGATCCGCGATGTAATGACGCTGGCGGAAACCGTTGTGGATGCGGCGAAAAATCAGCAGGATATCGGCCAGTACGCGGTGCTCAACCGCTATCAGCAACGGCGTTCGCCCGATCAACACACCACGGTGGCGATCACCGATGGACTCGTCAGGCTGTTTGCGAACCGCTACACCGCGCTGGCCGTCGGCCGTAACCTCGGCCTCATCGCCATGAATAACCTGCCGCTGATGCGCGATGCCTTTGCCCGTCGCACACTGGGCTGGGTAGAACGTTAATTAAGCTCGCCAACAGGAAAATACGGAAATGCAATCATTCGACGTGGTTATTGCCGGTGGCGGTATGGTCGGTCTGGCGCTGGCCTGCGGCTTGCAGGGGAGCGGCCTGCGTATCGCCGTACTGGAGAAACAGACTGCGGAGCCTCAGACGCTCGGGAAAGATCATGCCCTGCGCGTTTCCGCCATCAACGCCGCCAGTGAATGCCTGCTACGTCATATCGGCGTCTGGGAGCCTCTCGTGGCACAGCGCGTCAGTCCTTATAACGGTATGCAGGTCTGGGATAAAGACAGCTTCGGTAAAATCAGCTTTAGCGGCGAAGAATTCGGTTTTTCCCATCTTGGGCATATCATTGAAAACCCGGTGATTCAGCAGGTATTGTGGCAACGTGCTGCCCAATTAAGCGACATCACCCTGCTCTCCCCTGCGTCATTAAAACAGGTTGCCTGGGGCGAGAACGAAGCCTTTATTACGTTGCAGGACGACAACATGCTGACCGCCAGATTAGTGGTCGGCGCAGACGGCGCACACTCGTGGCTGCGCCAGCATGCGGATATTCCACTGACCTTCTGGGATTACGGCCATCACGCGCTGGTCGCCAACATTCGTACCGAGCATCCACACCAGTCTGTGGCACGTCAGGCGTTTCACGGCGACGGGATTCTGGCGTTTCTGCCGCTGGACGATCCGCACCTCTGCTCGATCGTCTGGTCGCTTGCGCCGGAACAAGCACAGACGATGCAAAGCGTGTCAGTGGAAGAATTCACGCGTCAGGTCGCGATGGCCTTTGATATGCGGTTGGGGCGATGTGAACTGGAAAGCGAACGCCAGACTTTCCCGCTGATGGGGCGCTACGCTCGCAGTTTCGCGTCCCATCGACTGGTGCTGGTCGGCGACGCAGCGCACACCATTCACCCACTGGCAGGACAAGGCGTCAATCTGGGTTTCATGGATGTCGCCGAACTGATCGCGGAGCTAAAGCGCTTACAGGCACAAGGCAAAGATATCGGCCAACACCTGTATCTGCGACGCTATGAACGCCGCCGCAAACATAGCGCTGCGGTAATGCTGGCCAGCATGCAGGGATTCCGTGAATTATTTAACGGCGACAATCCGGCGAAAAAGCTGCTGCGCGATGTCGGTCTGGTATTGGCGGATAAACTGCCCGGTATTAAACCCACGCTGGTACGTCAGGCAATGGGATTGCACGATCTGCCAGACTGGCTTAGCGCCGGGAAATAATAAAACCAGAATGGATCAATAAGCCTCGCCGCTTACGCGGCGAGTTATCAATAACGTTTCTCCCTTAATTAAAGCACTAACCTCTTCAATCATTCCCATAGTTATTTAAGCCACGAGTCCTTTTCACTTATATAATAAACACACCATTGAAATATAATTAGCATAATAATAAAAAACCTTACCCCGCATAGTAGATTGTCAATAAAAACAAGAAATTATAGTTTTTTTGGAAAGGACATTTTTCTGACAAAGATCATATTTATGACTAAATAGTTGAGTTTTTCTTTTTTTCAAAAAAAATTTACGTTATAACGTTCCCAACAAGGATTTTTTAACAGGGAGTGATACGAATGGCTAATTCTATTTTTATGAAGATCACCGGGAAAATTCAGGGACTGATATCTGAAGGGTGTTTAAGTATCGACTCTGTAGGAAATAAACATATAGCTGGTCACGAGGATGAAATTTTTGTTTATGCAACGAATTACGACTTATCACGAGACCGACACGTCAATCATCACCCCTTTTCCGTGACTAAAATTGTTGATAAATCAACACCTCTTCTGCTCACCAGCATCTCTAACAATGAACTATTGGAATGCGAGTTGAAGTATTACCGCACCTCCGCCAGTGGCACGCAAGAAAACTACATGACAATAACATTAAAAGATGCGTCTATTGTCAACCTCTCTAATCAGAACCCCAATTCATTGACGCATAACGATATGCAGCCATTTGAAATCCTGAGCCTGCGTTATGAAAGCATTACCTGCCAACACAATATTGCAGGCACATCGGGGTACAGCATATTAACGGAAAATATGTACTGAATTACCAAAAAAACACCACCTAGTTAACTTTATAGTAAATTATAGGTTCTTTATGAGCAAAAGAAGTGATATAGAAAAAGGAACATTAGTTTATACTGAGGTACTAGGATGGGTAGACCTAGCTCATGCCAAAGGGGATGATGCTAGGGCATTAATGGCTGCAATAAATTCAGGTGAAGAGAGAATAGAAGACCATTTTATTGTCATATACTCACAGTACATGGGAAAAGGATTCAAATACGGAACATCAAAAACCACAAGATGGAAAATAAGGAAAGGGCTATCTCCGCATGATAAAAAAAGAGTCGCTCTCACTATTATTATGTATACAAGTCATCTATTCGAATCCTATCAAGGTTCACCGCTATTCAGTTGGTACAGTGATAGTGGATATAGTGGTGAAGATTTAGTATCTAATCTACTCGGATTTTATCGGGCAGTAGATAACATCAATTATTTACTTCAACTCAGGGTTGCTAGTCAAGCCGACACATTTATAAGGTGGGATTACTATGGACCTATAGGACAATATAAAAACAAAGAATTTAGACCCTTACTTTTCCCACACCCAGAGAAATACCCAAATAATGCTAGGCCTTATTACACTGTTCTTCCTGAATTTATGAAATCAGTATCACCCATAAATAATATTGAAAAGAGTGATCTTTTAACACATCTTAATGATAAAACAGGATTCAACATTGGAGTAGAAAGCCGTGTCACTATTCAAATCGAGTAACATTATTAAAATCACTGCATTTTTCATTACTTGCATAGGGTTTATGCTACTGTTGTCGTATTTATTCGTGAATGCAAATTATTCTTATACAAAAGATGACTATATAAGGTATCATTTACTCACCTTTAAAGAGGTAAAGGAAATGCCTTTTATTTCAAAAAATTACTCGATTGAATATGATTCCCCAGATGGTACATCTGGGTCAACTAACAGTGTTTTCTTTTCAAATGTTAACCTTGAAAAAAAATCAGAAATAATCAATTACCTCAACAAACTGGACTTTAAAAAACATGAAAATATGTTTTGGATTAAGGGTGGGGAAATTTGGAAAAAAGGAGATAACAGCGTTAGCGTCATACAAGATAATGAAAGGAAAGTCATTATTATTTCATTTGAGAAAAAATGATTACCCTCTGCCATCCTGATGTATTACTCATACCATTTCTATACGCGATTTAGCGTATGCCCGTACAGATGAACCACTATGAAAAACGTCAATACATTCCCCTTTAATCTCTGCTTTTACATCTATTCAATTCTCTGCGCCATGATTATATTGGTCACATCAATAAGAGATTATGAAGGGACGGTTGATGGGGTAGAAATAAGAAACCTCTGTGAGATACCTGAAGGAGATTCCGATGGTTTCTTTGCGTTTATTATCATCCCATTATCTATTCCATTTCTCTTTATAAAGAGAAGCATAGCCAGAACCACTACTTATATTATGATTTTACTTTATTACTTATGGAGTTTTTATCTCCGATTTAATTTCTGCTAAGAATAAAAAATCACCTCCCCATAAACCAGGCTCATCTCGCCATAATGAGCCCAGTTGATGATGGAGAGTTACGGCATATTTTCCTGCGGCGCGGGAAGGCGCACCCGATTGGCTGACAGGTAACCCACGATGGCAATGCCGAACACGCCCCAAGGCAGCAGCGAAACGATCTGGGATGATGAACCACTCAGCACATCAACGTTTCTGACCACCATAATCAGCGCCAGAAGCATAGCCACCGTGGAGATCAGCGGTGCCCATAAGCGGCTCCAGCGTGAGACCGGAAGATGTATTTCTCGCTGGAAAAAACGAATCACCGCCAGCGATACACCCACCTGAAGCAACAGAATCGCCATTGTCGCAATCGCCGATCCTAACGCAAAGATCTGCATCATCGGATCGAGATCCGCTACCACCATCGCACACAGCACGGCCAGCACAAAGACCGTTTGTACGATGCTCGCCACGTAAGGCGTGCCTTTATTTTTACTCACCTGCGCCAATCTGGAAGACAGAACACCGTCACGCCCGATACTAAACAGGTAGCGTGAGATATTATTGTGAAACGCCTGAGCCGCTGCGAACAGGCTGGTGATCAGTAACAGCGATATCATCTGTTCAGACCATTTGCCAACCAGCGCAGTCGATACATTCAGGATAAAGCGTCCGGGGTCGTTAATCGCCTGCTGCCTAACCTGATCTACCCCGTAAGCCTGCACCATCATCCAACTGGTGAAGGCAAAGAACAGCATAATCAAGATCACGGCGGCCAGCGTCGCACGGGGAATGGTTTTCTCAGGGTTGCGGCACTCTTCACCGTAGATCGCCGTTGATTCAAAGCCAATAAAAGCGGCGATACTGAAAATCAACGCAATGCCAATGCTGCCCTGATTAATCACGCTGGGCGAAAACGCCGCCAGTGTAAGCGGCGCGGTATCATGCGATAGCAGAACCGCAATATCCACCACCAGCATGATGCCCACTTCCATCAGCATCAGCACGCCCAGTACGCGCCCACCAACCTCCACACTCTCAATCCCTAACAGGCACATCAGCAACAGCATCATCACGCTGTAGAACCACCACGGCAGTTCAATGCCCAGATGTTCCTGTAGATACATGCTGCTGAAAAAACCGAACATCGCAACCACCGCGATCTGAATAGCGAAATAGGCCAGCAGCGCGACGGATAAGGCACTAAAGCCCACGCGACGCCCCATGCCCAGCGTAATGTAGCTGTAAAAGGCGCCCGCGTTGGTCACATAGCGGCTCATGGCGATGTAGCCAAAAGAGAAAATTAGCAGTATGCCGCCAGCCATCAGATAAACCGCAGGGATCCCCGCCCCATTGCCTGCGGAGATCGCGACCGGCAGACCGCCGACCACGCCAGTCAACGGCGAAGCGGCAGCCACCACAAAAAAGACCAACGACCACAGCCCCAGGCTGTTTTTCTTCAGTTGATGAGTATTCATCTTGCCCCCGGATACACAAAACGAACCAGATAGCGTGATGCCGCGCAATCGGGTCGGTGGTTAATCCCTTGCCGTCATGCCGCCTTACAGGCAGGTGCGATACAGCGATTCGATGTCCTGACGCGAAGCGGGACGCGGATTCTGTTCCAGACTCACGCCCATCGTTTGAATACAGTTATCCGCCAGCCAGGGGATATCCTGTTCACGCACGCCCAGATCGCGGAGCGTAAACGTCAACCCGATATTTTCCAGCAAACGCTGTACCAGATAGACGCTATGCCTTGCCCGTTCGGCGTCATTGAGGTGCGTTACGCTATCGCTCATCGCCGCCGTAACCGCCGCGAACCCCGCGATATTGTCATCACAGGAAAAACGCATCAGTTCGGGATACAACGCGGCTAGCCCCTCACCGTGAGTGATGTTGTATAAACCGCTCAGCGGGTGTTCCATCGCATGTGGCAGGCCGCAGGCCGACATCCCGATCGCCATTCCACCCAGCGTATTCGCCCAACACACCTGATCCCAGGCGTCCAGATCGGTTACATCACGGCAGACACGCGGTAGATAGGTGGTCAACAGCCGAATAGCGCGTTCCGTCATGATTTCCGTCATCGGATTGCAGAATTTGCCCACCCGCGCTTCAATGTTATGGCTGAGTGCGTCAAAACCCGTTGACGCCACCATGCGGGACGACTGGGTGACCATCAGCGTCGGGTCAACAATCGCTGTTTTCGCGTACAGAGCCGGCGAAAAAAACGCCGGTTTATCGTGGGTTTCCGGGTTCGTGAAGACTGCGACGCAGTTGCCTTCACTGCCCGTCCCCGCCGTGGTGGTGACGAGTACGAGAGGCAGCGCCTCGTTGCGAGTTGGCGGCTGAAACAGATAGTCCACCAGATTGCCCGTTTGACATGCCATAAACGCAATGCCTTTCGCCGCGTCCATTACGCTGCCGCCGCCGACGCCAAGTACCACATCACACTGCTGCTCACGCGCCAGCGCAGCGCCATCATCGACGGTGGTGGTAAGCGGGTTCGCCTCAATGCTATCGAACAGCACCCAACGCACACCACTTTGGGTTAACAAATCGGTCAACCGTGTCAGTAGCCCGGTTTGGCGGCAACTGCTTTTCCCCGTCACCAGCAACACGCACTTCCCCCACTGTGCCACTTCCTCACCCACGCGGGTGACTTCTCCCCGACCAATACAGAGCTTGACCGGCTGTGAATAGGTAAATGTCATCGCCGCCTCCTCACACCGTCGCCGCAGAAGCGTTAACGAGAGCGACCTGCTCAACCACATCATTCAACGCAGATTCAAAGGCGTTCAGCGCATAATCCAGCTCTTCTTCACTGATCGTTAACGGTGGCAGGAAGCGGAACACCGCCAGGTTGTTGATAGTGAAATTCACCTGGATACGCCATTTTTCCACCAGCAGTCCGGCAATCGCCGCCGAATAGTATTCGCCCATGCTGGCGTGCAGCGCCTCCGGCAAACGCCCGAATTCAAGACCAATCATCAAGCCTTTACCGCGAACGTCTTTAATCACCTGCGGATGACGCGCCTGAATCTCACGCAACCGCTGCATCATCAGTGCGCCTTTGCGCTCCGCCATGCCGCAGAGATCGTTTTCGATGATGAACTGTAATGCGCCCAGTGCCGCCGCCGCGCTCAGGGTGTTCTCCTGATAGGTAGCAGTATGGTGGTAGCAGGTTTCGATGGTGCCATACGCGGCTTCATACAAGGATTCCGTACAGAGATAGCCGCCAAATGGCACCAGCCCGCCAGACAGTCCCTTGGCAAAGACAATACAATCCGGTACCACATCGTCGTGTTCACAGCACCAGAACTTACCGGTACGCGCCGCGCCGCACTGAATTTCATCCAGGACTAGCAATGTGTCATAGCGATCGCACAGTTCGCGTGCAGCCTTCAGATAGCCTGCCGGTGGCACAATGATCCCGCCTTCACCCTGAATCGGTTCCATGACGAATGCTTTGTATTTTCCGGTCGCCAGCGCACTTTCCAGTTCCGCGACAGAACCGTAGGTCACATGATCAATATTACCCAGCGTCGGCTGTTGCCCTGCACGCCACTTATCCTTCCCGCCGAGCGATACTGCGCCGGATGTCTTACCGTGGAACGCGCCCAGCGTCGCCAACATATGGGTTTTATGTGCTTTATGGCGGGTGCCGAGCTTAACCAGTTTGATCATCCCTTCAATCGCTTCCGCGCCGCCGGTCGCAGTGCCCATTTTGGTCAGTTTCCCCTGTGGCGAGAGCAGCGCCATGTTGTGTGCCAACGCCGCCGCCACGTTGTGATAGGAAATGGCACCCATCATGAATAAACGGTTGTCGAAACACTTCTGCAAGCAGGACCACACAAACTCATTGTTATTGCCGACGGTCACCACGCCGACGGCACCAATCATATCCAGATGCTTTTCGCCTTTATCGTCGATGAAGGTGCAGCCCTCAGCCCGGACAAAATATTTGGCATGACCATCCAAAGAGCGCATGCGGTTCAGGTGGGTCAGTTGCAGCGCGCGCGTGGTGTCGCCATCCAGTGCGATCGCGTCATCAATGGTGTAAAAACCGGGTACAACGTCTTTTGCCTGTGCCATAAACAACCTCACAATATTCACAAGGAAAGCTTCACAAGAGAAATGTGCGTTAACGCACGGTGTGGAGCGTTTATAGCAATGGCGAGGAAGGGGAAAATAGAATAAATCGGCACACATTACGGTGCAGCGATAGCGTCTTTTTGGTGCATACTGCGCAAAAAATGGAACAGGGCCCCAAAAAAGCAGCGCAGGATAACCCTAGTGCTGCCGTGATAGGGCAAAGCCGGTTCAGCACTGGCGGATACGATTTTGATAGCGCACAGCCTGTAGCCGTGCCAGATAGTGCTGTGGCGAGCAGGAAGAGAACGCCTTGAATTCGCGGAGAAAATGCGACTGATCGGCGTATTCAAGACGCTGCGCCAATGTCGTCAGGCTGTCGATATGTCCCTGATTAAGCAGCGCAAGTGCTCTCTGGAAGCGGATCGTGCGGCAGAATGTTTTGGGTGACATGCCACAGTTATCGTGAAACAAGCGGTGGATGTAGCGTGCGGAATAGAGCGTTTTCCGTTCCAGCTCGTCCACCCGAATTTTGCCATCATGCGCCATAATCAGATCGATAATTTGCAGCAGCAACGAGGGAGCAGACCGGTTTGTCCAGTAGGAAAAATAGTGCTGAAACACGCTAACCTGTTCGTTGAAATCCTGACTAACCAGGCGCCTCAGTAGACGTGGAACATCAGGCGCTACCTCGTCGAAAGGGATCTCTTGCCCCGCGAGTTCCATCGGTGAAAGGTCGAGAAAAGCGGGCATGATCCCCGGCATAAAGCGCACACCAAAGTAACGCTCTCCGGGCATCAGCCGGGTGACCTGTGCCGATACCGTGCTGCCGCAAACACGCCCGCTCGGCGCATCACGACAGCAGTGCAGCAACAGATCAACGCTGCCATCCGGTACAGCTAGCGTCATCGGCTCGTCGCGATTAACCGTGAAGCTGTAAAAATGGGCAATGGGCGATTGACTGATACTTTTCTTCAGATAGTCTTCCGCCGCATTGATGACAAACCACGGCTGCAACGGCCGCACGCGAAACGACGCAGAATCAGAATACATTGACCTTTTCTCCCCCGCCACGATAACAGGGAAGATCAGGCAATTTTTACGCCAACTTTCTGTTCAGCATCAGTACACTCAGTCGCTAGGCGTCAGGCCCAACTCTGACCACTAATTTGCCAAAATTGTGGCCGTGCAGCAGGCCGATAAAGGCTTCAGGCGCATTTTCCAACCCATCGACCCTTTCTTCCCGATACTTGATCTTACCTTCTGCCACCCACGGCAAAATATCTTGCCAAAATTCACCAAAACGATGCCCATAATCATCAAAAACAATGAACCCTTGCATCCGAATACGTTTTTTCAGCAGCGTGCCTGCCAGCAACGGTAAACGATCGGGGCCATCGGGCAACCCGGTGGCATTATAAACAGATACTAATCCGCACAACGGAATACGCGCCGCAGTATTCAGCAACGGCAGTACCGCATCAAACACCTTCCCACCGACGTTTTCAAAATAAATATCAATTCCCTGAGGGCAAGCTCGCTTCAGTTGTTCGGCAAAATCCTCCGCCCGGTGATCGAGACAGGCATCAAATCCCAGAACCTCAACCGCGTAGCGGCACTTCTCCGCCCCGCCCGCGACACCAATAACCCGGCAGCCCTTCAGTTTCCCAATCTGACCGACCGTCGCCCCAACCGGCCCGGTCGCGGCAGCCACCACCAGTGTTTCACCCGCTTTAGGCTGGCCGATATCCATTAGCCCCATATACGCGGTAAAACCCGGCATACCCAGCACCCCCAAGGCATAGGAAGGATTGGTGGGTGACTGTCCCAGATTGGTTAACCCTGTCCCGTCGGAAAGTGCATAGTCCTGCCAGCCGCTGTAGGACAGCACCCAATCTCCCGTCTGATAACTCGGATGTTTAGACTCAACCACGCGGCTGACGGTTCCTCCTACCATCACGTCATTCAGTTCGACTGGTTTGGCATAAGAGGGGGCATCGCTCATGCGACCACGCATATAAGGATCAAGAGAAAGGAAGACCGTACGCAGCAGGATATAGCCAGTATCAACTTGCGGAACAGGCTGTTGTTCAAGACGAAAATTCGCTTTCGTTGGTGCGCCGTGCGGGCGTTGAGCCAAAACCACACGACGATTAATGCGATCAGTTTGCAACATAGCACCCTCCGTTAGACAAAGCATGGTAATAAATCACTTCACTAACAATAGGGTCCGATCTTTCTTCTGGCTATGCAAACTGTGCGGCGTTGATTACACCGCTTTACTTTTCTCGTGACGCGACATGCGATCCAGATACCCCATAACGAGCGCAGATAGCACGAACGTCAAATGGATAATCACATACCACATCAGCTTATTATCCTCGATATTACGCGCATCCATAAACACACGTAGCAAATGGATAGACGAGATGGCAACAATCGAAGCCGCGACTTTGTTTTTCAACGAGCCAGAGTCCATCTTCCCCAGCCAGTTCAGTTTTTCTCTGCCTTCAGTGATATCCAGTGCCGACACAAAATTCTCGTAGCCAGACAGCATCACCATCACCAGTAATCCACCGACCAGCGTCATATCGATCAATGACAGCAGCACCAACACCAGATCCGCTTCCGCAATATTCAGGATATTGGGCAGGACGTGGAATACCTCCTGGAAAAACTTGATCGCCAGCGCCAACAACCCCAGAGATAGCCCGAAATAAACAGGAGCCAGCAACCAACGCGATGAGTACATCAAATTCTCAATAAAACGTTCCATAACTCACTATATGCAGGTGGAAAAAGAGGGAAATAATAGCGAAAAGTCCTGCTGTGGTGTTAATCAATTCTTGAACAGAATGCACCATGACGACATGCGTTGCCGATCGCATCTTAAGAGATGAATGCCACGTTGTATGATCTTGTTAATCTCCCTCTCAAACCAATGCCCACGGGCAAGATGACTTCACTTCTTACCCAAATCATACGACGTAAAATCAACAGTAATAAAGGCTCCATAAGTACAAGTGCATCGTACCTATGATGCAAGAGGAAATCGAAGCATTTTCGGGAGCTTAATAGTCCCATCGCTCGGCTCCATCAAATGTCCATATATGCCCGTCATCTCGCCGCCAACATCACCGGATAGTGTTTGGCAATAATGTCGTTCATCTAATCGATCAGGTCGGGGCGTTTAAAAGTGAGATGCCCGGTGCCTTTCTGAAAGTAACGCACGCTAAAATACTCATCTTCGTATTCCTGCTGATGGGGATTATCGCGAATATGGTCCATCAGTCGGATGGTGACATCACCCCGATTGTCAGGAATAGGTTTGCCATCCAGCAAGTAAAGCGCATCTGATTATTCCCACCAGGCTAATGCAGCAATCAGGGATATCACGTATTGAAGCTGGTAGCAGAGCTATTCTGCCAGTGAAGGCTACCCGCCATCTTCGCTGATACCTATGCTGAGCGGTATTCTGATCAGCGAATGTGAGCGACTGCATCTGGAGGTATTAAGTGACAACCTTCAGCAATTATTTGATCGGGAAATGCTGACGCTGCTGTGCTGGTCCGAGTTACTTGACGGCATGTCTTTCCGAGAATGGGCATCACTGGTTAATAAAATTGACTGGCAAATCCAGGTATGGGTTAACACCCGTCTGAAAACTCAGCCAACCTTTTGGGCGATGATTGACGAATACGTTTTCTTCGCCTGCTTTGGTTACTGGAGAGATTATTACCCTGCTTGATATTGATAAATTTATGAGGATATCCTCCCCATCCATCGTCGATACCTTTCAAGTAGACGGAAATCTCATATTACTATCTCAAATTTTCAGCATAACTGCGCATTCTGCGCAACTTATTGCTCACTTTCTGGCATAAATCACTGTTTGCGCAATGGATGCCGTTTTTTCGCGAGGTCTGCGCAACTTCTTGCTCAAATTTGACTTAGGGGAAATTTGGATTAAGTAATTATTTAGTAAAAACAATGAGATAAAAATTGGCATGTGGATTGCTATACAAAGCGTGAAGTTACTCAATCTGTTTAACAACACAGTCCGTTCAACAACAAGGAGCA
>NZ_JSXC01000006.1 GCF_000803215.1 Pectobacterium fontis | reverse complement strand
GCAGATAACGCGATGTTCAAAGCGAGGGAATCAACGTGGCAAACAGTACAGGATTACAGTTCACGGTAAAGGTCGGTGCATTGCCGGAGAGCACCTTTGCGGTGGTGGATTTTCAGCTCAGCGAGGCGCTGAACCAGCCGTTTGCCCTGTCGCTGAATCTGGCGAGTGCCTTGCCGGATGTCGATTTTGGCGCGGTACTCGACCAGCCCTGTGAGCTGCTGGTGTGGTATGAAGGCGAACTGAAACGCCGGGTCAGCGGGATTATCAGCGCGTTCGCACAGGGCGACACCGGTTTTCGTCGCACCCGCTATCAGGCCGACGTGCGTCCGGCGCTGTGGCGGCTGGGGCTGCGTACCAATGCGCGTATCTTTCAGGCACAGAAGCCGGAAGCAATTATCGGTACGTTGCTGGAAGAGGCGGGTATCACCGATTACGCCTTTGCACTGCGTCACGACCACGCGGTGCGGGAATACTGCGTGCAGTATCGGGAAAGTGATTTGGCGTTTGTCACCCGTCTGGCGGCAGAGGAAGGCCTGTACTTCTTCCATGAGTTTGAAGAAGGCAAACACCGCGTTGTCTTTGCCGATGATGCGGGGGCGCTCAGCAAAGGCCCGGAACTGTTCTTCAACCTTGCGACACAGGGCTTAAGTGAAGGTGAGTATGTGCGTCGTTTCCGCTACGCCGAAGCCGTCAGCACCGCCGAAGTCGCCCTCAAGGATTACAGCTTCAAAACCCCCGCCTATGGGCTGCTGCACAGCAAGATGAGCGGCGAACTGGCGCACCAGCGCGAAAGCTATCAGCACTTTGACTACCCCGGACGCTTCAAGCAAGACCCGAGCGGCAAGGCCTTTACCGGCTACCGACTGGATGCGTTAAGAGCGGGCGCGATGACCGGCTCGGGTGAATCCAATGCCGCCATGCTGATGCCCGGCAGCAGTTTTACCTTAACCGAACACCCTAATCCGGCGCTGAATAGTGGCTGGCAACTGGTGGCCATCACCCACAGCGGGCAACAGCCGCAGGCGCTGGAAGAAGAAAGCGGCGGTGAACCCACTACCTACAGCAACAGCTTCGAGGTGATTAGCGCCAAAAGCACCTGGCGTGCCGACCTGCCGTACAAACCGATGGTCGATGGCCCGCAAATCGCCACCGTGGTCGGCCCCGCAGGCGAGGAAATCTACTGCGACGAATATGGCCGCATCAAACTGCAATTTCCGTGGGACCGCTACGGTTCCAGCGACGACCAGAGTTCGTGCTGGGTACGCGTCAGTCAGGGCTGGGCGGGCGGTCAGTACGGCCTGATAGCCATTCCACGCATCGGCCATGAGGTGATAGTCAGCTTCCTCGAAGGCGACCCGGACCAGCCTATCGTGACGGGCAGAACCTTCCATGCCACCAATCCGTCGCCGTATCCGCTGCCGGCCAACAAGACACGCACCTCACTGCGCACCTCAACACACAAGGGAGCGGGCTTCAACGAACTGCGTTTTGAAGACCAGGCCGGGCAGGAAGAAGTGTTTATCCATGCCCAGAAAGACATGAACACCGTGGTGCTGAACAACCGCAAGACCACCGTCACGGCTGACCATGAGGAAAGCGTGGGCGGTAATCAAACGGTGTCGGTGGTGAAAGATCAGTTAACCAGAGTTCAGGGGCAGCAAGCCTTCGTCATCTCCAGCCATCGTGGCACTGTCGTCGGTGACGCGGAAGTAAAAGGTGAGGCGCACGACAGCCTACAGGTGAAAAACAACATTGCCGTGACGTCTGTCAATGGCAGCATCACGCTGACGGCTGGGGCAAGTTCGCTAACCCTTTCCAACAACGGCGATATCGAACTTAAAGGTGTGAACGTCAATGTCATTGGCAGTTCGCGTATTGATTTGAATAAATAATCTGCCTATCCGCCCCTCTCTTCAATAACGGGGCGTTAGCTAGGATGAAATGAGGCTTGTATTGTGACGACCCACTCTTCTGCTCGCTGCATTTTCACCGAAGGTAGCATCACGCTGCCCGATGGTTACCGCGATCGCACGGTGAACGCCTTCACGCCCAGTCAGGAAGGCGAACCCGCTTTTACGGTTTCACGCGATGTGATGAACGACGGGGAAGTATTGAGCGGCTATATCGACAGGCAGTTGAATCTGATGTCTCAGCATTTTAAAAGCTGGAAAACACAGGCCCGTGAAGCGATTTGGTTAGGCAATAACGTACTGGAGGGTGAACGCCTTCAGGCGAGTTATCTGCGTGATGGTCAACGCATTTGGCAGCAGCAGGCGGTATTCGCAGTAGATAGCGTACAGATTCTGGTTTTCACCCTGTCGAAAACAGCAGCGTTATCTGCTGCCGATGAATCCCGCTTCAACGCCCTGCTCGGGAGCTTTACGTTTAACCAATAACGATAAGGAATATTGTTATGTTTGAAGCCGCGCGCGTTGGCGATGGGATTGGGCATTCCGGTGCTTTAGCAGGCATGATTGCAGGCACCATTGTCGGTGGGTTAATTGCTGCCGTCGGCGGTATTGCTGCCGGTGCCTTATTTACGGCGGGTCTCATCTCCTCTTGCCTGGGTGTCGGCGTGTTATTGATTGGCCTCAGCCTTGCTGTGGGGTGGGCGACTGGGGTGCTGGCAGAAAAAGCCCGTGATGGGATTGCCGAGGCGGGCGCCAGCAGCATGTCGAAAGCCGGAACCATCGAAAAAGGTTCACACAATGTGTTTATCAACGGCAGGAAAGCCGCCATCGCGACCCTGAGCGCGGTCAGTTGTAGTAAAGACGGCCCTTCCATGCAGGTGGCTGAAGGGTCGGCGACGGTGTACATCAATAACCAGCCGGCTTCCCGACTGGGCGATAAAATTAACTGTGGTGCCACCATCACGGAAGGCTCCAGCAATGTCTTCATCGGCGGCGCAGCCAAACCCATGCTGCCTGTTAAACCGGAAGTTCCCGCCTGGCTCTATAAAGTTTCGGATTTAACGTTATTGTTCTCCGGGCTGATTGGTGGGATCGGCGGTGTGACAGGCAAGCTCGGAAAATTGGGAACGCTTTTATCCAAACTTCCCGGTCTCAATAAGCTCCAGCGTATTGCCTGCCGTTTTGGTGTACTGATGACCAGCATCGCCGCCGGAGGGATTATCGCCCGCCCCATCGATATCGTGAGTGGTCAGAAGTTTCTAGCCGATGAGGATGAACTGGATTTTGTCCTGCCCTCCCGTCTGTCCGTGTACTGGCAACGTTACTGGCGCAGCGGTAATCCCGGTGACAGCGTGCTGGGCAAAGGTTGGAGCCTGTTCTGGGAGACGACGCTGACGCGCTATCAGGACGGAATGGTCTGGCGTGCGCCATCGGGTGATCTGGTTTCCTTCCCTTTTGTACCTGTCGGTCATCGTACCTATTGTCCGGCGGAGAAATGCTGGCTGGAGCATCATCAGGATGAGAGCTGGTCGGTGTATGGGCCGGACGGTGAAGTGTCGTATTACACTCCGCTATCTGCTGAGGGAAAGGCGGTGTTGTCGCACATTGCGGAGCCGTGTGGCAACGCTATCCGCTTTATCTGGAATGACGAGGGTATGCTTGGCGCATTAACGGACAGCGCCGGACGACATCTTACCTGCCGTTATCATGATGGCCGACTGGACAGCGTCTGGCTGGATGAATCGACCTGCCTGGTGCACTATACTTACAATACGCAAAGGCAATTGATTACCGTCACCGGGCGGGGCGGTAGCGTGCGCCGCCGTTTTACTTGGAACGATGACGGGCTGATGGCCAGCCATGAAGACGCGAATGGTCTGCTCAGCGAATACCAGTGGCAGGATATAGCCGGTTTGCCTCGCGTGGTGTCCTACCGGAGCAGCGCGGGGGAAGCGCTCACGCTGGAGTATGACTTTGTCGGCAAGCGGCGAATCGCCCGCCGCGAGGATGGCCTCGTCGCGCAGTGGGTGCTGGATGATAATGACCTCGTTATTCACTTTACCGATTATGATGGGCGTCAAACCGAACTGCGTTATGACGAGGGGGAACTGTGTGAGGTCATCCTGCCCGGCGGCGCACGTCGCCAGACGACCTGGGACAGCTATGGCCGCCTGCTCAGTGAAACAGATCCGTTGGGTCGGGAAACCCGCTATCAGTGGTACAGGCTGACGGATAATGTGACTCGGCTCACGTATGCCGACGGCAGCAGTGAACAGAGTCAGTATGACGACCTCAACCGACTGGTGGAGGAAACTGATGCGCTGGGGAACCCGACACAGTATCACTATCCCCACGAACAGGAGAACCTACCGGACTGCGTGACCGATGCGCGTGGCGGTAGTGTGACACTGGCGTGGAATGAACAAGGGCTGCTGACAGCGAGGACGGACTGTTCGGGGCAGTGCAGCACGTTTACGTATGACCGCTTCGGGCAACTGCTGAACACGACCGATGCAGACGGTCACACGACCCGTCGCGAGTGGGATGCCAGCGGGCACCTGACGGCGATTATCTCCCCGGATGGCCGCCGGGAAACGCTGAACTGGAATGCCCGTGGTCAGTTGCAGACGTGGTGTGATGCCCAACGCAGTGAGGTGCACTGGCAGTATAACGAGCTGGGGCAGCCGGTCTGTATGACTGACCGGTTGCGTCGGACGACGCGCTGGCACTACGATGCGCGTGGGCAGGTGTTGCGGCTGGAGAACGGCAACGGTGCCGCATATCGGTTTGGTTATGATGCCGTTGGTCGGCTGGTCCATGAACGGCGGGTCGATGGCATAGAGCTGACCTTCCGCTACGACGACGCAGGTCACCTTTGCCAGCGCTCACAGCGCGGGAGTGCGGCGAATGATGAAGCTATCTCGCACGTTTATCAACACGATGCTGCGGGGCAACGGGTACGCCGGGCACATGCCCACGGGGTTTTCCACTATCAGTACGATGACCGGGGGCAACTGGTTTCACTGAAACGCGAGCCGACGGCTGAAGGTCTCGCGCTGGGACTCACCGCCGATGAGGTCAGACTGACCTATGATGCGGCAGGCAACCTGTCAGGTGAGAGCGGGAGCGAAGGGGATATCACCTATACACGCGATGCGCTAGGGAATATCACGACCCTGTCGTTGCCGGATAATGCCGCCCTGCACTGGCTGCATTACGGCTCCGGGCATGTCAGCGCGGTAAAATTCAATCATCAGGTCGTCAGCGAATTCACCCGCGACCGCCTGCACCGGGAAATCACCCGCACTCAGGGACGACGTGAACAGCGGCGGGACTATGACCCTTCAGGCCGTCTGACCTCACAGCGCAGCGGGCTGTGGGAGGTCGCCGCACCAGAACAGCAGATAGTATCGCGGGCGCTCAGCTATACCGCTGCGGGTGAACTGGCCTCGGTCAGCGACAGCGTGCGGGGGGATGTTCAGTACGATTATGATGCGGAAGGCCGCCTGCTGAAACGGATTGACGTGCACTGGCAGGTGCATCACCGGGCATACGGCTATGATGCCGCAGACAATCTCCAGGATGTCAGCCGTGCTAGCCCCGTCTTCCCGCTGTCTGACAACCGCCTGCTGAACTGGCGTAACCTGTGGAACCAGTATGACAGTCAGGGCAATCTGACGCGGCGGCGTGAAGGGGGGGCGGAGCAGTTTTACCGTTACGACGCGGATAACCGTCTGCTGGAAGCTCGGGGGAGGGGGCCACGAGGCGAGTTTGTGGCGCGCTATGGTTACGATGCGCTGGGCAGACGGACGAGCAAGAGCGTCACCTGGGGGGAAAGTGGTCAGCAGGAAGACACCCGTTTTCTGTGGGAAGGTTTTCGGCTGTTGCAGACCATGCACGCTGACCGGACAGAAAGTTATGTTTATGACCCAAACGTCTGGTGGTCGCCGTTAGCACGTATCACCCGGCGGGGAGGAGAGCACGACGGCGACATCCGCTGGTTCAACACCGACCTGAACGGTGCGCCGCTGGAGATGACGGATGCGGAGGGGGCGGTACGCTGGAGCGGAGATTACGGCACCTTCGGTGCGGTAATCGGACAGACACAGGACAGTGAAGCACTGCGCCACGGCAAGCCAGTGGAATCCCAGCCGCTACGCTACGCCGGGCAATACGCGGATGACGAAACGGGTTTGCATTATAATTTGTTCCGCTATTATGATCCCACCGTAGGCAGGTTTACGACACAGGACCCGATAGGGCTGGCGGGGGGAGAGAACCTTTACCAGTATGCGCCGAATCCGCTGAGTTGGATCGATCCGCTTGGGTTACAAAGAAAATGTTCACAGAGTAATGAACCAAATTGGACTCCTCATGGTTATAAACACGTAGCCCCTAAAAACTCGACATGGAAAGACATTATAAAATCAACAAAATCAGGGCCTGCAAAATATAAACCAGGTACAGATATTGAAGCTCTTGAACGATCTGTCTATAGAAACGGACAATCTGTAACAAATGGCAAACCGTGGAAGGTACAGGATCTTGGAAGTGAGATTGGTGCCAGTGAAGGTAAAGTGAGCCAATGGATAAGGGTTGAAGAAAGTGGTGGAACAATCCACGGTCATCCTATCTCATTAAGTGAGTTTTTGAGGCTAACAAAATGATTAAAATGGACTTATCTATTAAAAGTGGCAATGTTACCTTTGACGATTTTCATATTGATGAGGAACAACCTCTTGAGAATTACCTGGATATTCTAAAAGAGGACATGTTGCAAATAGAGTTTCCGGGAGAATTTATTTTAGATGTTGGATGGAGACCATCTTTTGATATTAAAGGAAGGTTTTTTATTGCCTTGATAAAAAATTATGATTGGGAAAACCCTATTTATCATAGTTCAGCAAAAAACATTGAAGATCTAAAAACCAAAATAAATGAAGCAGTGAAAATAATTTAAAAAATAAGCCGGAAGTGATCCCAACGATCCTTCCGGCTTGTTTATTTATCGGTTAGTGGTTGCTCTCCATCTCCGCCAAATCCAGCCCACCCGGAAAGCGGTTGAGCCAGTGCGTAACGGCGTACTCATCGAACGGCGCAATGCTCAGCGCTTGCAGGTCTTGCCAGAGTGCGCGGATATCCTGCGTGGTAATCACAATGCAGCCGGGCATGATGCGCAGCCTGAGCGGTTGCCCGGTGCTGAATCCGGCTTCCTTCAGCCACTGCCCGGCGATGTTGATGGCCGGGGTGTCGTGGTTGCCCTTGATGGGTCGATAGCCCACACGGGTAAACCGTTCGGCCTGAGAGATTTTAAAAACGGTGGTATCTGGCGTAGAATGCGCGTCAGCCATAGTCAACTCCTTGTTAGTTGCTTGTGGTTAGCGGGGTTGTCGTGTTCGCGCACATCAGCCCCGCGCTAAAAAACTGTTTACATTAGCTGCCCTTCTCCTGGTCAACAGGACGTATCGCCGACTCAACCCGGTGCTTCACAATCACCGCATCAATCAGCTTAATCACTGTCTCCTGCTCTTCCGGCTGGCACTGAGCCAGTGCCTTAAACCGTTCCATTAATCGCGTGTTCCTAATCGGTGTCTGCTCGTCATACGAGCCAAGCAACAGATAATCAATGGTCGTGGTGAACAACTCAGCCAGTTGAATGAGCTTGTCAGCCGGAGGAATATGCATCCCCGACTCATACTTGTTGTACTGGGAAAGCTGCAACCCAATCAGGGCAGCCACTTCCTTCTGTGTCTTGCGTTGCTGGTTACGCAATGCCTTAAGTCGTTGACCAAACGCCCGGCGCTGTTCTTCGGTCTGCATAATCTCGTCTATCACGTCAGCCATCAGGTGCTCCAAGTGTAAGGTGTGTTCTGAAAACGACTTGCTTTACTATCGTAATGCGAATATATAATGTATCGCATGTCGAATCAAAATAAATCTTGACGCATTTTTGTAAGGAACCCGATATGGCACGCATCCCTGAATCCGAGTTGCAGCACCTGAAAGCCGCCGTGCCGTTAGTGGAGGTGGTGCGTTCGCAGGGGCGGCAGGTGTTTAAACGTGGCAAGGACTGGGTGGTGCTGTGCCCGTTCCATCAGGAGAAAACGCCGTCGTGTGTTATCAGCCCGGAGAAGAACCTCTATCACTGCTTCGGCTGTGATGCAGGCGGCTCGGTGCTGGACTGGGTGATGAAAACGGAGGGCTTAAGCCTGCACCGGGCAGTTGACCGCCTGCGCGGTGAACTGGGTAGCGTGCCAGCGGCTGAGCCGTTGCCGCCTGTTACGGATATCGCTAATGAACAGGAGCGGCAGGCGTTACTGCTTCGTGTAACGGAGTTCTATCACCACACGCTGCTGAACGCGCCGGAAGCTATTGCTTATCTGGAAAAGCGCCGCCTCAATCATCCTGAGTTAGTGGCGCAGTTCCGCTTAGGGTTCGCCAACCGCACGCTGGCGTACCGTCTGCCCGCGAAGAAGCTCAAAGACGGCGCAGCGGTCAGAGGTCAGTTGCAGGCGCTGGGTATCATGCGCGAGAGTGGCCATGAACATCTGGCGGGGTCAATCGTGGTGCCGGTTATCGATATGAACGGTCAGGTTCGTGAACTGTACGGGCGCAAGGTGGGAGACAGGTTGCGTGCCGGAACACCGAACCATCTGTATCTGCCGGGCGCACACGGCGGGGTGTGGAACGAGCAGACGTTAGTGGCGAGTAAGTCGGTCATTTTATGTGAATCCCTTATTGATGCGATGTCGTTCTGGGTGGCGGGCTATCGTAACGTAACAGCGGCGTATGGGGTCAACGGCTTCACCTCTGAGATGCGACAAGCCCTTATCCGCCACGGCGTGAAACAGGTGCTTATCGCCTTCGATAACGACGCGGCGGGGGATGAAGGTGCGGTGAAACTGGCCGCCTCTCTGGTTCGTGATGGTATTACCCCGTTCCGGGTGGTGTTCCCGGCGGGGATGGATGCGAATGAGTACCTGTGCAAGGTATCGGAGCCAGAGCGGGCGTTCTGTGCGGTGGTAGAAGGCGCGATGGCGATGGGGGATGCGGTCAGGGTTGAAGTTGAACCTGTGTCTGACTCTGTTCCTGAGCCACAACGAAAAGCCGTGCCGCAACCTGAATCCTCACCTCAACCCGCCTCTTCCTTAGCTGCCGGGGTTGTGGTTGAAGCGCTGGCGAACGGTGAGGTTGATATCACGCTGTCCGGCCAGCAGTGGCGCCTCCGTGGGCTGGCGTCGGTAAAGGTGGGCAGCGGCGTGATGAAGGTGAATGCGCAGGTACTGGACACCGAAAGTGGCGTGGTGTTCGCCGACAGCGTGGACATGATGAGTGCGCGGAGCCGTGCGGGGTATGCGCGGTTAGCGGCATCGGAGTTAGGACTGGGTGAAAGCGATATCAAGCGCAGTCTGGGTCGTGTGCTGCTGTCACTGGAAAATCATCTGAGCCAGCCTGAAACAAACGGTGAAGCCACACCGGATATGGCCGATGAACAGCGGGATGAAGCACTGGCGCTGCTGAAAGACCCGAACCTGGTTATCCGGCTGACGGATGACCTTGCCGCCTGTGGCGTGGTCGGCGAATCGACCAACTTAGTGGCGGGTTATCTGGCGGCGGCGTCGCGCAAGCTGGACAGGCCGTTAGCGGTGCTCATCCAGAGCAGTTCGGCGGCAGGCAAATCCAGCCTGATGGACGCTGTTCTTAATCTTATCCCGCCGGAAGAGCGCTTGCAGTACAGCGCGATGACAGGCCAGAGCCTGTTCTATCTGGGCGAAACGAACCTGCAACACAAGATACTGGCGATAGCGGAAGAGGAAGGCGTGCGGCAGGCGGCGTATGCGCTCAAGCTGTTGCAGAGTGACGGCGAGTTAACGATAGCCTCAACGGGTAAGGATGATGCCACGGGAAACCTTGTCACCAAACAGTACACGGTCAAAGGCCCGGTGATGCTGATGTTAACCACCACGGCCATCGACGTGGACGAAGAGCTGCTGAACCGTTGCCTGGTGCTGACCGTCAACGAGAGCCGCGAACAGACCGAAGCGATACATGTTCAGCAGCGTAAGGCGCAGACGCTGGAAGGGTTGCTGATGGAGAACGAAAAAGGCTATCTGACTGAACTGCACCAGAACGCCCAGCGGCTGTTACGCCCGCTTAAGGTGGTCAATCCGTTCGCCTCACAGCTTACGTTCCTGAGTGATAAAACCCGCACCCGCCGCGACCATATGAAGTACCTGACGTTGATACAAAGCATCGCCCTGCTGCACCAGTACCAGCGGGAGGTGAAGCAGGTTGAGCATCGCGGCACGGTCATTGAGTATATCGAGGTCGAGCGCTCCGATATCGTGCTGGCCAACAAGCTGGCCCATGAAATCCTTGGCCGCACGCTGGATGAGATGCCGCCGCAGACGCGGAAGCTGTTGCTGCTGATACAAGGGATGGTGAATCAGTTAGCACACACGCAGAGCCGGAAACCGGGCGAGGTACGCTTTACCCGGCGGGATATCCGCGATGCGACGCAGTGGAGTGATAACCAGTTGAAAGTCCACTGTCTGCGGCTGGTCGAAATGGAATACCTGCTGGTTCATGGCGGTAGCCGTGGGCATCTGTTGCAGTATGAACTGCTGTGGGATGGGAACGGGAATGGTGACAGTACACACCTGTGCGGTCTTATCGATCCGCCAGAAAACGATACAGGCAAACAGTACGACTCGCGCAAGTTGGGGGTTAAGGAGAGCAAGCTGGCCTCAAGTTGCCCCCAAGTTGGTGCCAAGTTGGAGGAAGGGAAATCCCGTCAGGCCATGCCGGATAAGGGTTCATCAGCCGCAAGTGGCGATAAGGCAAAAAGCACTGTTCCGGCAAAGAGAAATAAACGCATCACATCGTAGTTCCCTTCCTCTCACTTCGCAGGACGCGCCGCCATGACCCGACCCAATCCTCCCAGCCCGGAAGCCCTTTACCTTAGCCGCCAGACGCAGACGTTACGCCAGCATACGGAAGGCTATCTTGACCACCTGAGCACGGCGGGTTACAGCGCCCGGACAGCCGAGAGCTACCGTGAACGGCTGTTGCCGTTCGTGGCATGGTGTGAAGACAGAGGGGTGTTGTATGCGCCACAGGTGAGCCTGTCGGTGCTGGAAGGGTATCAGCGCTGGCTGAGAAGCTACCGCAAGGCAGACGGTAAAGCGTTAACGGCGGGCAGTCAGCTAAACCGCCTGACGGGTATCAGGATGCTGTTGCGCTGGCTGCTGAAGCGTCACCTCATCCTGTATAACCCGGCGGAGATGCTGACGTTACCGAAGGAAGAGAAACGCCTTCCGGCACAGGTACTGAGCGTGGAGGAAACCGGCGGCGTGTTGCAGTCGGTGGAGAGCGGGACGGTTATCGGGCTGCGTAATCGGGTGATACTGGAAGTGCTGTGGAGCAGCGGGATACGCAGAGCCGAAGCGGCGAGCCTGATGCTGGGCGATATCGACCTGAGCCGGGGCGTAATGGTGGTGCGTCAGGGCAAGGGCAATAAAGACCGGGTGGTGCCGCTGGGTGAACGGGCGTGTCAGTGGTTAACCCGCTACCTGAACCATGCGCGGCCGGAACTGGCAAAGCGCTATGACAGCGGTCATCTGTTTATCAGCCACAAAGGCACGGGGCTGTCCCGCACCACGCTGACCCAGATGGCGGGCAAGGCTATCCGGGAAACGGGACACCTTGATAAACCGGGAGCCTGCCACCTGTTCCGGCACAGTATGGCGACGCAGATGCTGGAGAACGGCGCCGATACGCGGCACATACAAGCCATCTTAGGGCACGAGAAGCTGGAAACCACGCAGATATACACCAGAGTGGCTATCGGTCACTTGCAGAAGGTGCATGAACAGACGCACCCGGCAGAGCGGAAAGTGAAGAAGAGGAAAAAACAGGAAAAGTAGCGTAAGATGACAACACAAATGACACCACGGGAGACGGTAATGGGCACTATCCACTTCAGAATCGATGAGGAAATCAAACGGCTGGCGATGCAGGCCGCTGAACGTCAACAGGTCAGTCTGACGGAGTTGATGCGTCAGCGGGCAGAAGAACTGGCTGAAGAAGAACGACAGCATCAGCGTAACGCCAGTGATGAATGGCTTGAAGCTCAGGTGCGGGAAGCGTTCTCTCATTATGATGCAGGAGAAAGTGAGTTCATCAGCAATGAGGATGCGAGTCAGCGGATGGATGAACTGAAAGCACGGGCGGCGAGAGGTGAGTTGTGACAGCCAGAGTGCGTTGGGAAAAACGGGCGCTGGCAGACCGTGAAGGCATTTACCGTTACCTGTATAAAGAGGCCGGGCTGGATGTAGCGAATGGGGCGGATGATAAGTTCGAGTCAGCGGTATCACTGCTGGAAGTTACGCCGGAAGCAGGGATAGATATAGGTAAGTCAGGGGAGAGAAGAAAACTGGTACTGACAAAGTTCCCGTTCATCATTGTCTACGCGTTGAAACGAAAGATAAATGAAGTACATATCCTGCGGATATTACACACCTCGCGCAAGGTATCAGCAAAATACCAGACACAGTAAAAAGTAGCTCACTCCCTTCAGGCCAGTGGTACGGTGCCGGGCAGAAAGCCCTCGTCCCTGCGGGCTTACTGCCTTGGTCAGCTAAGGTGCTCCGGCGGTAAATGTCGCCCGGCCAGCGCTTACCTCAGTTGTTCTCTGCAACAATCGTTGCTGGCCGAACGTCATTCAACATAATGTGGCATTACGCGAAAGCCGCTGAACGCGGCCCACGCGTAACACACATTATGTCGGCGCCGTCTAGCGCAAGGGCGCGCTGCGGTCTTCCTCAGCAATGGTGTGCGGCTGGCCGCCGGGGTTCGGCTCTTGGGTAAGGTGTGGCGCACAGCTCGCCTGCTCGCTCTGCTACGAACCTCAGCGTGCTTCCCTGGCTCTGACGGTGTGGCCGCCTTCCCTGGCGGCGCAGGCTCCGGCGTCAGCCATCAGCAAACATCAACGTCAACAGAAAAGGGGTTGTCGGCCTGACGGCCTCCGCTTAACGGCTTTACCTCGCCCCCGCCCCAACCCTGCTGCACTGGCTGCGCCCGGCTCGCAGTCGCAGGCTCCTTGCTCGTTCCCGTGCTCGCCATCTCCGCCCCGTGCGGCCCCCGCCGGGGGCCTCCCTGTTCACTCGTTTACCTGCGGGCTTCGCCAGCCCGCACCCGGCAGACGCTTCGCCGTCCCACAGCAAGCTGCGGAACGGCTCGCGCCGCGCTAAACCCCGGTTCATTAACACAACGACTAATGGCAGCGGCTGCCGCCGCTGCTATGATGTGGCTTAGGCAGGCAGGGAAGTCACAGCATGGCGGTAGCGTGTCCGGGGGTAAAGTGCGCGTCGGGTTTTTCGGGTTAAGGCAGTGTTAAACAGGCCGAAAACGCCTCTTAAAAAGCACGTTGCTTCAATGGGTTAAGTGCGCTAAAAAGTACGACCGTGTCAGGATCGTCCCTATGACCCGATAGGGCTGGCGGGGGGAAGTAACCTTTACCAGTATGCGCCGAATCCCCTCAGTTGGATTGATCCACTTGGATTAAGTTCTTGCTCATCTAATAAAGGATTTAATAAAAGAGATAGAATTACCAGTCGTTGGACTGACCGTTTGACAGGGAAAAAACCTGCGGATGTTCATGATTATTTAACGTCGAAAGGCTGGAAAGCAACACACCCACAATCTAAAAATAAAAATGCTATCCAACATACAGTTTATGTTAAAACTACTAAGTCAGGCACAACATATAAACTAGATTATCATCCAGGAGGTTCTGCTTCGCAGCCAAATATTCATGGTAATGATTATTGGAAAGTCTATAAGTCTACGGGGAAATCGCCTGATGAAGTTTTGGGTCGAATTGGCCACGGTGAGTTCAAAAATTATGATCTTATCAATGACTCTCCTGTTTATGTTAACGGCGTGCTAATGAATGGTGGGCTATAAATGATTGATGTTAGTGCGAATATTATAAGTTATATTTCATTGGGAAATATTGAGATCGGTCGTTCTGTTGATTTTTATTATTCTGAAATATATGGAAATTTTGATGTGTCAGTAAAAGAATACATGATTCCATTCCCATCAAACGAAAAAATGTATGGTTATTCATTAAATGATGACATATTGATGTTTTCCACTACAAATGATGGGGTGATAGTGTCTGTAGGGTGCAATGAAAATTATAAAGGAAAATATAAGGATAAATTATATCCCGGTATAACTATGAAGGAATTACTTGATTTAACCAAAAGTCAAAGAATACTCAATGGCACCCTTATTATTGATGAAGATTATGGTTTGTCTTTTACGTTACCATCGCCTTACGACGAAATCGCAGATTATATAGAACACATTCCTCTTGACCTAAAGTTGAATGAAATCTATGTATCTGATAATTCCTTTTGGGCACCCAAAAAATAACCAAATAAAAACCAGAAGTGATCCCAACGATCCTTCCGGATTATTATCTGCTGCTCAGTTACGGTTATTTACTGCTTACTTATTCCCCACCACATCCAGCCCACCCGGAAAGCGGTTAAGCCAGTGCGTAACGGCGTATTCATCGAACGGGGCAATACTCAGCGCTTGCAGGTTGCCCCACAGTTCACGGATATCCTGCCCGGTAGAAGATCCCGCGTCCTTCAGCCACTCTCCGTGTTGTGTCGGGCGCAGCCCATTCGCCAGCCTGAAGATTGAGCGTCAGCGGGGCGAAATTGTCCAACCAGTGTGTAACCACGCTGGCCAGTGCGGCGTAGGCGAGGGCAATCGACACCAGATAGTAACAATATTGACGGGGGAAGAGAGTCTGAGTAAGGAGAGGCCGCGGCACGCCGCGCAGAGTGAGCAGGATGGGATGGCACCACGTCCGATAACTGTTTCGGACGTGGTGCTGTCAGCGTCGGAAGACGTTGGTCAAATGCCAGACCATAGGGTTATTTAATCGCCTGAGCAGGAACCTGTGCGGCGCTGTTAAAGCTGATTTCGTTGATCGCGCTCCACTTGTTCACATCGGTGCCAAACGTATCCAGCTTGAAGAATTTCGCTTTAACGGCAGGAAAGGTGAATTTCTCGCCGTCTTTGGCATTATTGGATGTCACCAGATTGTCAGCCAGTTTTTGCCAGGTTTTCCCATCGGTGGAGTAGGACACGGAGAACTTCAGTTTGCGCTCATCCGCTTTGAAGGGAACAAGAACAAAGTTCTCAACCGATTGTTCTTTATCCAGTTCTAATTGAACCCAGCTTTCACCATTGGCCGCCCAGCGCGTTTTGACGTCACCATCGGCAATGTTGGCCGGTTTGTGGCCTTTGTCTGAATCATAAGCGGAGGCGGTCACCGCCGTCACTTGTACCGCGTAAGCGGAAAGCGAGAACAAACCGCACAGAAGTGTCGTAGCCAGAGTGTATTTTTTCATATTATTCCTCGTAGATAATGGATAAACCATGACATGCCTGCAAAGCAGAAACATAAAATGGAACCTGATTGTGATAAAAAAGAAACGAGGTTTTATTTGCGGCGATCACGTTGCGGGGATTTTTCTGTCAGGAAAAAAGGTACAGCGGGACGGGGCGCACATTATGGCACCCACCTGACGATGAGTGCCTTAGGTAAACAGATTAGCCGAGCGGTAAGGCCATAAGAATGGCGTCTTCTCTACCTTGAGCCGTAGGATAATAATCGCGGCGTATGGACACTTCGTTAAAGCCCAGACTTTCATACAGCGCGATGGCGCGTGCGTTTGACTCACGGACTTCCAGCCACAGCGTCAGAATACCGCGTCGCTCCATTGCGTCGATCAGGTGTTCCAATAGCTGACGACCGAACCCCTGACGCTGATGATCGGGGTGTACCGCGATATTGAACAACGTTGCTTCATCCAGCACCACTTGGGTGATGGCGTAAGCGGCAAGCTGCCCGTCATGTTCCAGTTTCAGGTTGAAATAACGATCCCCCTGATTGCTGACAAACGTTTTTTCCGTCCAGGGAAAGGCGTGGCTGGCTTGTTCAATGTTAAAGGCTTGCGCCAGATCGGCTGGCGTCAGGGAAGATATCGTGTTCATGTTCACAGATCTGCTGCCATAACGCCCGTTTGGCGTCGGCATTTTGATAAAGTTCGGAAAGCTGAGGGCTGGAAAGCTGCACGCCCTGTAGCGCAATCGGCTCCGCAATACCTAATCGCCAGCTATGGCAACGTGCGTCGGCGGGCAACATCTCTATCTGCTGCGGCGTCAGACGATAGGCTTGCGCAGGCGTCAACGCCAGACTGCGCAGGACATCCGCCAGCAGCGGTTCATCATCGGCCAGCGACTCGGCGGAGACGATCACCAGACGAACCTGATCGGGCAGACTGACGGCGATTTCGCCTTGCAGCACTGTCGGGCGACGCAGCGTCCACTGCGTGATTCCCAGTTGCTGTAGCAGCCTGTCACGTCTTGATTCCATACGTTGTCCTGTCCGGCGGGCGAGAAAATGCGTCGTGCCTATGCTAACAAACCCTGTCAGGCTGCGCCAACGTCGATGCGGTTATTTCCTCTCCGCTCTGCAACTTCGGGGGCGAAGCGTATATAATCCCCCGCTCAATGATTAAGGAGCCGTAGCCTGATGTCTGCATTAACCCCCGCCAGTGAAGTGATACTGCGCCATAGTGACGAATTTCTTTCACGCCAAGTGCTGTTTGCCGGCGATTTGCAGGATACCCTGCCTGCGCAATTTGAAGCGGCGTCGGTGCGTGTCCATTGCAACCAATATCACCACTGGCAACAGATGGCAAAACCACTGGGGGATAACGCGCAATATGGTCTGGTCGCGGATGCGGCGCTGGTGGCAGATAGCGACACGCTGATTTATTACTGGCCGAAGAGCAAACAGGAAGCGGAATTCCAACTGCGTAATCTGCTGTCCCTGCTGCCGGTTGGTGCGGAGATCTTCGTGGTTGGGGAAAATCGCAGCGGCGTGCGCAGCGCGGAAACCGTGCTGTCTGGCTTCGTTGAACTGGTAAAAATCGACAGCGCGCGCCGCTGCGGGCTTTATCACGGTCGGATTGATAAGCAAGCCAGCTTCACGCTGGATGACTGGTGGGATGACTATGTAACGGACGGCGTGACTGTCAAAACGCTGCCGGGCGTCTTCAGCCGTGATGATCTGGATCCGGGTAGCCGACTGCTGCTGTCTACCTTTGAGCCACACATGAAAGGCAAGGTGCTGGATATCGCCTGCGGAGCGGGCGTGCTGGCATCGGTGCTGGCGCAGCAGTCGCCGAAAATCCGCCTGACGCTGAGCGATGTCAGCGCTGCGGCGGTGGAGTCGAGCAAGGCAACGCTGGCGGCGAACGGGCTGGAAGGCAGCGTGATCGCGAGTAACGTCTATTCCGATATCAACGGTCGCTTCGATATGATCGTTTCCAACCCACCGTTCCACGATGGCTTACAGACCAGTCTGCAAGCCGCAGAAATGCTGATTCGTGGTGCGGTAACCCATCTACCGATTGGCGGGCAGCTACGTATCGTTGCTAACGCTTTCCTGCCTTATCCGGCGCTGTTAGATGCCGCCTTTGGCAGCCATGAAGTGCTGGCGCAAACCGGACGCTTCAAGGTGTATCAGGCTACCGTTGGCCGCCCTCCGCGCACCGACAGTAAGGGGCGTCGCTAATCCTACTGATTCAGCGTCGCCATACTCTCCTTGCCGTAGCGTTCACCTGCTGCGGCATCGGGCGGGAAAATAGCATCGATGGCGGCCAGTTCGGCTTTCGTCAGGGTGATATCCAGCGCCGCGACGTTCTCCTCCAGATAGCGACGGCGTTTGGTGCCGGGAATCGGCACGATATGCTCGCCCTGCGCCAGAACCCACGCCAACGCCAACTGTGATGGCGTCACCTGTTTTTCCTGCGCCAGTTGGTTAATTTTCTCGACCAGTTGCAGGTTTTTCGCGAAATTTTCCCCAGAGAAGCGTGGATTGGTGCGACGAAAATCGTCTGCCGCCAGATCGTCCGGGCTGCGGATCGCACCGGTCAGAAAACCGCGCCCCAGCGGGCTGTAAGGCACAAAGCCGATGCCAAGACGTTCACAGGTGGGCAGAATCTCGGCTTCCATATCGCGTGTCCACAGTGAGTATTCGCTCTGTAGCGCGGTAATTGGATGCACGCGGTGAGCGCGTTCCAACGTGCTGGCAGAGGCTTCGCTCAGGCCGATGTAACGAATCTTGCCTTCCTGCACCAGTTCCGCCAGCGTGCCGACCGTCTCTTCAATCGGCACTGTCGGATCGATGCGGTGCTGATAGTACAAATCGATAACGTCCGTACCGAGGCGCGTCAGGCTGCCTTCTACTGAACGGCGGATATAATCCGGCTTACCGCAGATGCCACGCGCGTGCGGATCTGCCGGGTCACGGATGATACCGAATTTGGTTGCCAGAAAGACCTGCTCACGTTTGCCCTTTATCGCTTTGCCGATCAATTGCTCATTGGTGTGAGGGCCATACATATCCGCCGTATCCAGCAGGGTAACGCCGAGTTCCAATGCGCGATGTAACGTGGCAATGGATTCTTTCTCGTCCTGCGCGGTGGAGTAGAAATCACTCATTCCCATGCAGCCTAGCCCAATGGCTGAAACCAACGGGCCGTTCGTGCCTAGTTTGCGTTGTTGCATTGTCATCTACCTCATCTTGTTGCCAGTAAAAGCAGTCTGGTTGTTTATCCAGAAAAGATAAATACTGCTTTTTATGCAACACTATTCAAAAATAACTAACAATGGTGGCGACGATGGATCATATTCAGGCGATGCGGGTTTTTGTACGTATTGTCGAACTGGGCAGCTTCAGCCGTGCGGCGGAGCGACTGGCGCTACCGCGTGCCACGGTGAGCAATACCATCAAACAGCTTGAAGGGCGGCTGGGTGTTCGTTTGCTGCAACGCACGACCCGTCAGGTGCAAATCACCGATGAGGGACGCGTTTATTATGAGCGCTGCCTGCAATTGCTGGCGGAGATTGAAGAGATCGACACGCTGTTCACGCAGCACAAGCAGCAGCCTGTGGGTAAAGTGCGGGTGGATATGCCGCACTCGCTGGCGCGGGACATCGTTATTCCGGCGCTGGGAGAATTCTACGCGCGCTATCCGCAGATAACGCTGATGCTCAGTGCCAACGATGCGGCGATTAATGTGCTGCGTGAAGGCGTTGATTGCGTGCTACGCGCCTGGCAGACGGACGACGAAACGCTGGCGACACGCCATTTGCCATCCATGCCGCAGATCACCTGTGCGTCGGCCGACTATCTGGCGCGCTACGGCGTGCCGCGCTCGCTTGATGACCTGTCGGGGCATCACATGGTGGGGTATTTTTCCCTGCGCACCGAATACCGTTATCCACTGGAGTTTATGTCTGGCGACGAGTGTACGACGCGCATGTTACCCGGTACATTGCAGGTTAACGGGACGGATGCTTACATCGCGGGTGCGCGTGCCGGATTGGGGATTATTCAGGCACCGCGTCGCGGCCTGCGCCCGTTTCTTGAGAGTGGTGAACTGGTGGAGATCCTGCCGGACATGCCGCCACCTGCGATGCCGCTCTACGTGATGTACGCGCCTGGTCGTTTTCTCGCGCCGCGGATTCGGGTGTTTATCGAATGGCTCGACGAACTCTTTACACGACACGCCGTTGGGAGATGATGATTTTTGCAGCAAACCCCGCATGCCGGAGGAAATAATCATTGACGTGAACGCGAAAACCTCTAGAATTCGCCCCCGTAGTGATATTGCATAAAGCAGTGTTGCGAAGGTGGCGGAATTGGTAGACGCGCTAGCTTCAGGTGTTAGTGTTCTTACGGACGTGAGGGTTCAAGTCCCTCTCTTCGCACCAACATCACTACGACGGTTCTGGTTTGTCGAACCGAAACAGTTAATCAGTGTTACATGACAGCATGCGAAGGTGGCGGAATTGGTAGACGCGCTAGCTTCAGGTGTTAGTGTTCTTACGGACGTGAGGGTTCAAGTCCCTCTCTTCGCACCATGTCGTGATAGATTGGCTGTATAGCGCAAACAATATTCTCAGTGCGAAGGTGGCGGAATTGGTAGACGCGCTAGCTTCAGGTGTTAGTGTCCTTACGGACGTGAGGGTTCAAGTCCCTCTCTTCGCACCACGTATTTTTTCTATATCTTCCTGATTTTCTTTCCTGTTTATTCCGTTTAATCCTATTTCTGTCTATACCGTTTTCCGCGTTGATTCACCCGTCTGGATTCGCTTTCCGCTAATGTGTTTGTTTACAGCGTCGTCATATTAAATATGACGGACAGTGCTGCCAATCCGCCAGCCAGCGCAATGCACGAGGGCAGCAGCAAATAGTGGCGTAAGCGCTGATGAAATAGCATGACCAATGTCGCCAGCAGGGCGATGGCGATAATCACTTTCAGGTGCGTCAGGTTTAGATCGAGTAGCGCCAGTAGCGGCATGATGGCACAGGGCAGCAGCACGCCCCAGGCACTCGACAAATGCTTCCCCATACACCAACTCACGCTCCATAGCCCACAGGCTGTGATCATTGCTGTCAGCATTTTACCACCCGTCAAAAATGATAATGATAACTAATATCATATAAGAATTTATATCAATTACTAGTTTTTTGACGGGCAGATTGCTGGAATTTTCCACTCTGGTAACGCTGAGTAGGCCGTGAGGAACCCAGCGGTTGAGATAGCGAGCAAAGATGACCCCATCGCCATGGCGATGTCCCGGAATTTTTCACCGATGTAGTCGGCGTTGTAGGCCATGATATGCGGCAGCAGAATCGCGATGATGACAGCATAAGGAAGAGGGGGGTCAGGAATGCGGCATGGGCGTTTGACTGAAAAAATCTAATTTAAGCGCGTTTTTATCATTATATTATCTAATCCGAATGGCGTTTTGTTTTTCGCGGTGTAACCAGAATAAGCCAGTTTTAATGTCATTAGTTTGTGTTATTTGCTCATTTAAATAATTTACATGCTTAAATTTCATGATTATTAAGCATATTACGCTACTGTGTTTTTTGTGATTCGCTCGAATTTATTTGTCTTCTATATAATTTATCTTATGGCTAAGGGTGTGGTTTATGCCGTGCTTCGGTGGTAAGTTCAGTCAGAAGATATCGTTTGCGCAGTGTGTTTTATCGCCTGAACGCCATGCGCTGAAGAGGGATAAAGAATGGCAAAACAAACCCCGTTGTACCAACAGCATCTGGCCGATGGCGCCAAAATGGTGGATTTTCACGGCTGGATGATGCCACTGCATTACGGCTCCCAACTGGATGAGCACCACACCGTGCGTCGGGAAGCCGGCATTTTTGATGTCTCCCACATGACTATCGTTGATTTGCGCGGCGTGAGAACGCGTGAATTCCTGCGCTATCTGCTGGCGAATGATGTCGCCAAGCTCACCCAGCCGGGGAAAGCATTGTATAGCGCTATGCTCAATGCCTCCGGCGGTGTGATCGACGATCTGATCGTTTATTTCCTGACCGAAGATAACTTCCGGCTGGTGGTGAACTCCGCGACGCGTGAAAAGGATCTTGCCTGGATCGGACAACATGCCGCGCCGTTTGGTATCGAAATCCATGAGCGTGACGATTTGGCGCTGGTCGCAGTACAAGGCCCGCAGGCGCAGGAAAACGTTCAGGCGCTTCTTAAGGCAAAAGGCGTGAGTGATGCTGATGTGGCAGCGGTGGCCAGCATGAAACCGTTTTTTGGCACGCAGGTGGAAGATTTATTCATTGCCACAACGGGTTACACGGGTGAGGCCGGTTATGAAATCGCGCTGCCGAATGAGCAGGTGGTCGGTTTCTGGCAACAACTGCTGGAGCGTGGCGTGAAGCCATGCGGGTTGGGGGCGCGCGATACACTGCGGCTGGAAGCGGGAATGAACCTGTATGGGCAAGATATGGATGAGGGCATTTCGCCGCTGGCGGCCAATATGGGCTGGACCATCGTCTGGCTGCCGGAAGATCGCCAGTTTATCGGGCGCGAGGCGTTAACGCATCTGCGTGAAAAAGGCACCGAACAACTGGTGGGTTTGGTGCTGACGGAGAAGGGCGTATTGCGCAATGATTTACCTGTGCGCTTTACTGATAGTGATGGCGTGATACGTGAAGGGGTCATCACCAGCGGATCGTTTTCGCCAACGCTGGGGGTGAGCATCGCGCTGGCGCGTGTTCCGGTTGGCATTGGTGAACAGGCGATTGTGCAGATTCGCAATCGCGAACTGCCCGTCCATGTGACCAAACCCGGTTTTGTTCGCGCCGGCAAAGCCATCGTACAGTTTTGATCGCGGCTTGCCTGTAAAGATAAGCGTATAGGATTAACGACATTAGGAAAGGGGATGCAATGAGCAATGTACCAGCAGAATTAAAATACACCACGTCGCACGAATGGGTACTGCACGAGGGCGACGGTATCTACAGCGTGGGGATTACTGAACACGCGCAGGAACTTCTGGGTGACATGGTCTTTATCGATTTACCTGAAGTGGGCACGGTCGTGGCCGCAGGCGACGACTGCGCGGTGGCGGAGTCGGTAAAAGCGGCGTCAGATATTTATGCGCCGATCAGCGGTGAAATTGTGGAAGTGAATGAGGAGCTGGAAAGCTCGCCTGAGCTGGTCAACAGCGCACCTTATGCCGATGGCTGGCTGTTCCGTATCAAAATTTCTGATGAGTCTGATTTAGACGAACTGCTGGATGCCGAAGGCTATCAGGCTTCTTTGGAAGAAGACGACGAATAGTGATGACGCCCTGGCTTGATGCCGGGGCGTATTGTTTTATTCGCCCGCATCATATTTTTTACGCGGCAGCGATCGCGATTAATGCAGGAAATGACGGTAATGACCCAGACTCTCAGTCAACTCGAACATGACGGCGCGTTTATTGCGCGCCATATCGGCCCTTCCGTCAGCGAGCAGCAACATATGCTGTCGGTGGTGGGCGCGACGTCGCTGGATGCGCTGATCCGTCAGATTGTCCCGGTGGACATTCAACTGCCCAGCCCGCCTGCGGTGGGTGAGGCCGTGACGGAACATGAAGCGTTAGCTGAGCTGAAGGCCATTGCCGGACGGAATCAATGTTATAAGAGCTACATCGGCATGGGCTACAGCGCGGTGCTGATGCCACCGGTGATTTTGCGCAATGTGCTGGAAAACCCAGGCTGGTACACCGCCTATACCCCGTACCAGCCGGAAGTGTCTCAGGGGCGTTTGGAAGCGCTGTTGAATTTCCAGCAGGTCACACAGGATCTCACAGGTCTGGATTTAGCCTCTGCGTCACTGCTGGATGAAGCCACCGCTGCTGCGGAAGCGATGGCGATGGCAAAGCGTATCAGCAAGCTCAAACAGGCTGAGCGCTTTTTTGTTGCCGACGATGTGCACCCGCAAACGCTGGACGTGGTGCGTACCCGTGCAGAAACCTTCGGTTTTGAGATTGTCGTCGGTAAGGCGGAAGAGGCGCTGAAAGACGAGTCGGTGTTCGGCGTGCTGCTGCAACAGGCCGGGACGACGGGCGAACTGCACGATTACCGCGACCTGATGGCGGCATTAAAAGCCCGTAAAGTCGTCAGTTGTGTGGCGTCGGATATCATGGCGCTGGTACTGCTGACCGCGCCTGGTATGCAGGGGGCGGATATCGTCTTCGGTTCCGCGCAGCGTTTTGGCGTGCCGATGGGCTACGGCGGCCCACACGCGGCATTCTTCGCCTGTCGTGATGAACATAAGCGCGCGATGCCGGGACGTATTATCGGTGTGTCACGCGATGCGGCGGGCAATACCGCGCTGCGCATGGCGATGCAGACCCGTGAACAGCATATTCGCCGTGAGAAGGCGAACTCAAATATTTGTACCTCACAGGTGTTACTGGCGAATATCGCAGGGATGTATGCCGTGTTCCACGGCCCGGAGGGGCTTAAACGTATCGCGGGGCGCATCCATCGTTTGACCGATATTCTGGCGGCGGGGTTAACGCAAGGGGGACTGTTGCTGCGTCATTGTAGCTGGTTCGACACGTTAACGGTTGAAGTTGCAGACAAAGAGGCGGTACTGAGCCGGGCATTAAGTTTTGGCATTAACCTCAGAGGCGATTTGGCGAGTGCCGTGGGAATCACGTTGGATGAAACGACCACGCGTGAAGACGTGCTGGCGCTGTTCGCCGTGCTGTTAGGTGACGATCACGGGCTGGATCTTGAGGCGCTTGATGCTGCAATCAGTCAGCGATCTACATCGATCCCTGTTGCGCTGTTACGCGGCGACGCGATCTTGTCGCATCCGGTTTTTAACCGCTATCACAGCGAAACCGAGATGATGCGTTATTTGCACCGTCTGGCACGTAAAGATCTGGCGCTCAATCAGGCGATGATCCCGCTCGGTTCCTGCACCATGAAGCTCAACGCGGCGGCAGAAATGCTGCCGATTACCTGGCCGGAATTTGCTGAACTGCACCCGTTCTGCCCGCCGGAACAGGCGCTGGGGTATCGCCAGATGATCGAACAACTGTCGGGCTGGCTGGTGCAATTGATCGGTTATGACGCGGTTTGCATGCAGCCGAATTCGGGTGCGCAGGGGGAATATGCCGGGTTGCTGGCGATCCGCCGCTATCATGAAAGCCGCAATGACGCAGGCCGTACTCTGTGCCTGATCCCCAGTTCTGCCCACGGTACGAATCCCGCATCGGCGCAGATGGCGGGGATGAGCGTGGTGGTGGTCGCCTGTGATAAACAGGGGAATATTGACCTGCACGATCTACGTGAGAAAGCGCAGGCTGCGGGCGAACAGCTTTCCTGCATCATGGTGACCTATCCGTCTACTCACGGCGTCTATGAAGAGACGATTCGCGAAGTGTGCCAGATCGTGCACCAGTACGGCGGTCAGGTCTATCTGGACGGTGCGAATATGAACGCACAGGTGGGTATTACCACGCCGGGTTACATTGGCGCAGACGTATCGCACCTTAACCTGCATAAAACCTTCTGTATTCCGCACGGCGGCGGTGGGCCGGGCATGGGGCCGATTGGCGTGAAAGCGCATTTGGCACCGTTTGTACCGGGGCATCAGGTGGTAAAAATGGACGGCGTGCTAACGAAACAGGGCGCGGTATCGGCGGCGCCCTTCGGCAGCGCCTCAATTCTGCCGATAAGCTGGATGTACATCCGCATGATGGGAGCAGAAGGGCTGAAACAGGCCAGCCAGATGGCGATCCTGAACGCTAACTACATCGCGACTCGCCTACAGCAGGCGTATCCCGTGCTCTACACGGGTCGTGACGGCCGCGTGGCGCATGAGTGCATTCTGGATATTCGTCCTGTTAAAGAAAGTACCGGAATTAGCGAGATGGATATCGCCAAGCGCCTGATCGACTACGGTTTCCATGCGCCGACTATGTCGTTTCCAGTCGCGGGTACGCTGATGGTCGAGCCGACGGAGTCCGAGAGTCAGGTGGAGATCGATCGTTTTATCGATGCCATGCTGGCGATCCGTGCCGAAATCACCCGCGTGGCGCAGGGCGAATGGCCGCTGGACGATAACCCGCTGGTGAACGCGCCGCACACGCAGGCGGAACTGGTGGCTGACTGGACGCACCCCTACAGCCGCGAGCTGGCGGTATTCCCGGCTGGCAGCGAGCACAAATACTGGCCGAGCGTGAAGCGCCTGGATGATGTCTACGGCGACCGTAATCTGTTCTGTTCGTGTGTGCCGATGAGCGAGTATTAATCGTTCAGCGTGATATCTTGGCCTCGAATACGTTTTTACATGTATGCGAGGCTACTTTTATTCGGCTCTGCCTTGGGATTTGAAGCTGATGTCAGAAGGTGTTTCGATTTATTCAATCGCACCCTAATTCCAGTATCTGCTATTTATAATAAGAAAGTGAATTAAGTTGTCGTTCATTCAGGGACTGAAACCTGTTTTCGGTTATTTTTATAATGGCGGGTAATAGCTTTTTAACTCTCTCATGACCATCTGGTTTAATGATCGTAATTACCTGAATATGCAGGGGATAGATATTGTGTATCGCAAACACTAAAAAATTATCGCTTACTCTACGATGAAGAGGTTGTGACGTAGGCCACGGGGTATCTTCCCCTGGAACACGAATATGAGATTTATAAATCTCAGAAAGAATGGATTGAGATGAACGTTCAAAGCCCCCCATTTTTCCAAGATATGCAGAAACTTTGCCGCTGTTTTTATAATTTGCTAACGCTTTAGCAAAGAAATTTTCCAGTTGACCTGCGGCTGCATCAACAATAATGCTTACACGGGTTTCCATGTTGGCGGCTCCATGCCAAGTCGTTTGTGGCTATCCTCAATTGATGTTTTGAAAGCAGCTAATTCTTGATCGCTAAATGCTTCTGATTCGTCGTATTCAAGCGGGAGAAACTGAGCGCCAAGAGTGGCTACCCCCATCGTCAGCTTCTTGTATTCAATAAACGTGTTGATCGCGTGGTTTTTCATCGTCATCAGTGTGGCTAAATGTGGCAACCAAACGCTGTTATTTTCGGCAACAAAGAAGGTATAAAGCAGCCGCGTTATGCCATGATTGATCTGATTGATCTGATCGTACAGCTTGTCGATGTCATTGTGCTGAATGTCCAACGCCGCAATGTCCTCATCGGTTCCATTGCTCAGCGTGTCGATAAACTCTTTATACTTTTCACAGCTTTTCTCAACGGGAACCATGACGTCGTAGATGACTTTCAGTGCATTGGAGGCCTGTTTTTTTGAGATAGAATTCCGGTGACTTCTGTCAAAGTCAGATATGGAGCGCTCAATGGGCAGAGATACGTTTTTGAAAACGTTGTCTATTTTCTCCATCCCTTGGTTGACAATAGCCATAGCTTCAAGCCCTAGCATGATTGACTCCTTATAATTCTACAGGTTAAAAATAATACAGCAAAGTTAAGCACTCTTCCCAGACGTATTTTTAGGTACTTCGAGCCTTCCCGCAAATCACCTGCCAAAATAGAGGCGAATTCTTCGCAGGCATATTTTCCCGATCCGAAAACAAACTGTCATTAAACTGACGCCGCAGTGCAACGCAAGCGTTCTAGGGTAAGGCCTCTGTATTTCACACTGAGCGACCCGTGAGCTATGCGTGCAAAATGTTTTCCCTATCTCGTGCTGTTGCCTACGCTGGTTTTTTTGCTTGCCTTCACCTATTTCCCCCTGCTGCGTTCAATCATCGACAGCCTGTATGACACGCGGCTGAACGCCGATGCGCCGCTGTTCGTCGGGATGGATAATTTTGTGCGTCTGGTGCAGGACGCGGTGTTCTGGCAAGCCTTGCGGAACAACGTGTTGTATATCCTGATGACGGTTGTGCCCGGTGTACTACTGGCGCTATTGCTGGCAGTGCTGCTGTGGGAAAACACGCGCATCAACCGCTGGCTGCGTACCGCTTTTTTCTTTCCGATGATTATTCCGCTGGTGAGTGCCGCGACGCTGTGGCTGTTCATCTTTATGCCGGGGCTGGGGCTGCTGGATTACTCTCTGGCGAAAGTCTTTGGCCCGATGAACAACAACTACCTCGGTATGAGCGACAGCGCGCTGGTGGCGGTGAGCGTTATCGGTATCTGGAAATTCGCCGGCTACTACATGCTGTTTTTTCTCGCGGGTTTACAAGCCGTTTCGACCTCTGCGCGTGAGGCCGCGCTGGTGGAAGGAGCGTCGCGGCGTCAGGTGTTTTTCTACGTCACGTTACCCTTGCTACGGCCTACTATCGCCTTTGTCGTCACTATCGCCTTTATCTACGCCATTACTCAGATCGACCACGTTGCCGTCATGACGCGCGGCGGGCCGAATAACGCGACGACGGTGCTGCTCTATTACATCCAGGATCTCGCAAATGACACGCACGATCTGGGTAAAGCCTCCGCGGCTACCTTCCTGACGTTAGCGATGCTGTTTGCCTTTTCCATGATGAACCTGAAAGTGCTGGAGAAAGGGGCGCACTATGAACGTTAAACACCTGAACATGGATCATCCGAACGTGGAGGTCAGGCGCGTTGAAAAGCGACGGGTTGCCAGCCGCCATCCGCTTTGTATTAGCACGCGGTTCACGCTACCGCTGTTACTGATTTGCGCTGCGCTGCTGTGGATCAGCCCGTTTATCTGGATGCTATCTGCGTCCGTCAGCACCAGCAGCTTCGGCGTGGATATGGCTTCATTGTTGCCGCGTCTTCCGCTCACGTTCGATAACTTCCGCGATGCGTGGGACAGCGCCGATTGGCTGCGGCTTTATGCCAATACGCTTTTCTTTGCGGTCGGCACCTTTCTGGTCCAACTGGTGACGATCACCACGGCGGGCTACATCTTTGCTTACCATGAGTTTCGCGGCAAAACGCTGTTGTTCTACCTGCTGCTGATTCAACTGATGATCATGCCCGTCGTCATGATGGTGCCGAATATGATGACGCTCAAGCAGCTTGGCCTGCTCAATACCCTGACCGGCGTGATGATGCCGTATTTTGCCTCGGCGTTTGGCGTGTTTCTGATGCGCCAGGCGTTTCTCAACATTGCTAAAGAGATCGAGGAAGCCGCGTTGATGGAAGGTTGTCGCTGGTGGCAGGTGGTGTTTCACGTCCTGATCCCGATGACCTGGCCGTCGATTCTGGCTTTTGCCACGGTCAGCATTACCTACCACTGGAACGAATATCTCTGGCCGCTGATGGTACTCAACGACCCGGACAAACAGGTGCTGACCATTGGGCTGGTGTCGTTCGCGATGGGCGCAGAGTCCGGCGGGCAATGGGGATTGATTTGTGCGGGGACGCTGCTGGTGTGCCTGCCGCTAATGGTGGCTTTTGTGGTGTTTCAGAAGCAGTTCCTGAGCAGCTTCGGCTTCTCAGGCATTAAGTGAATCGCTGTAAGGCTATGCGGGTAATACGGATGACTTGAGCCCATTGTTAGGGGAAACACAGGGGGAGGTTCCCGCAGGGAGGCCTCACCCCTGTGGTCGCCCCGTGTATCTCGATCCTTACACGATCGGCGTTCGCCAACGGGCGAAATAACAACAGAGGTGGTGGTTATGTTGCTGGCACAGATTTCCGACCTGCATTTTCGCAGTGAGGGACGCAAGCTCTATGAATTTATTGATGTTAACGGGGAAAATGCCAGGGTCATCAGTCTACTTAACGCGCTGAAGGAGCGGCCGGATGCGGTAGTGATTAGCGGTGATGTCGTCAACTGTGGACATCCACAGGAGTATCGGGTGGCCCAACGCGTGTTGCAGATGTTGGATTATCCACTGTACGTGATCCCCGGTAATCATGACGACAAGCAGAATTTTCTCAACGCAATGCGTCCACTTTGCCCGAAATTGGGCGATGATCCCGACAATATTCGCTATGCGGTGGACGATTTTCCGATGCGCCTGCTGTTCATCGATACCAGTCTGACCGGGCAGTCGAAAGGCTGGCTAACGCCGTCTACGCTGGGCTGGCTGGAACAGCAATTGCAGGAGCATGCGACGCGTGAAACGGCGATCTTCATGCATCATCCCCCGCTCCCGTTGGGATCGGCACAGATGGATCGCATTGCCTGTGAAAACGGGCACGAACTGCTGACGCTGATCGAGCGTTTTCCACAGTTGACGCGGATCTTTTGCGGTCATACGCATCGTCTGATGATGGCGCAGCATCGGCAGGCGATGATCGCCACGGTGCCGGGCACCGTCCATCAGGTGCCGTATTTCCATCATGACGATGCGCCGTACTACAATTTGGAGCCGGCCTGCATGGTGATGCACCGCTATGTCTCGGTCACCGGATTGGTGAGTTACAGCCAATCGCTTGCCTCTTATCCCGGCCCTTATCTCTACGATCCACACATCAGTTGTCCGGTGGAGGGGTAATGGCGGTGATTCAGTTACGTAATATCAGTAAATGCTTCGAACACACGCAGGCGCTGGCGTCGCTGTCGCTGGATATCGCCGACGGTGAATTTCTGGTGCTGGTTGGGCCATCCGGCTGCGGCAAAAGTACGCTGCTGCGCATGCTGGCTGGTCTGGAAGACGTGAGCGACGGGCAAATTCTGTTGGGCAAAGACGACATTACGACGTGGAGCCCGAAGCAGCGTAATTTTTCGATGATCTTTCAGAACTATGCGCTGTTTCCGCATCTGACGGTCGAGCAGAACATTACTTTCGGGATGCGGATGCGTGGTGAGCCGAAAGCCGATTACCCACAGCGCGTGCAGCACGTTGCCAGCCTGCTTCAGCTTGAGCCGCTGCTGAAACGCAAACCGGGCAAACTGTCCGGTGGCCAGCGTCAGCGGGTGGCGATGGCGCGGGCGATCGTACGCGATCCGCATTTGTTTCTGATGGATGAGCCGTTGTCGAATCTGGATGCTCGCCTGCGTAGCGAGGTGCGCGACGGCATTATGGATCTGCATCGGCAGTTGAAAACGACCACGGTTTACGTCACACACGATCAGATCGAAGCGATGACGATGGCGGATCGTATTGCCGTGTTGGATCGCGGCGTGCTGCAACAGGTTGGTACACCGGAGGAACTGTATTCACAGCCCGCTAACGTGTTTGTCGCCGGGTTTATCGGCACGCCCGCGATGAACATGGTGACCTTGCCTTGTAACAACGGTCACGCGATTTTATCGGCACAGCCCGTGGCGCTGCCTATCAGTGACGAAACGCGCGCCTTGACCGGTGTATTACTGGGAATTCGCCCTGAACATATTACCGAACACGCCGTGTCAGACGGCATATTGTCATTGTCGGGAACGGTGAAACAACGGGAGCTGTTTGGCGCGGAGTATCTGATTCATGTGGAAACGCCGCTGGGGAATATTCGCTACCGTCGACCAAATCGTGAGGGTGTACCGGACGTGGGCGCGTCCGTTAACCTCCATTTTTCACCGCAGGATTGTCATTGGTTTTCCGGGCACACCGCCCGTCGTTTATCCCAGGAGAAAAGACATGCGTAAGCCCCATATGATGGCGCTGACCATTGCCTTGCTGATGTCCGGCTCGGCGTTGGCAAAGCAGAGTATCGATTTTATGTTTCCCGCCCCAGTGGATGGCAAGCTGACGATGGAAATGACGCGCATCATCAAGGCGTACAACCAATCGCAGGATCAGGTTGACGTACGTGGGATCTTCACGGGCAATTACGATACGACGAAAGTGAAAGCGGAGGCTGCCGCCAAAGCGGGCGATCCTCCGGCGCTAGTGATTATGTCGGCGAACTTCACCGCCGATCTGGTCATCAAAGATGAAATCCTGCCGATGGACGAACTGTTCAAATACGGCAATGAAAAAGCCACGCCTTTCCTGACCAAAAACTTCTGGCCTGCGCTGCAGCAGAACGCACAGGTGATGGGCGTGACGTACGCGATCCCATTCCATAATTCGACGCCGATTCTGTATTACAACGCAGACATGCTGAAGAAAGCGGGCTTTAACGAACCGCCGAAAAGCTGGGATGACGTGGTGGCGGTCGCGAAGAAACTCACCGATCCGGCGCAAGGGCAGTGGGGCATCATGATCCCATCGACGAACGATGATTACGGTGGCTGGATGCTGTCTGCGCTGACGCGTGCCAACGGCGGAGCCTATTACAATGCCGACTATCCGGGCGAGGTGTATTACAACAGTGCATCGACCAAAGGGGCGCTCCAGTTCTGGCGTGATTTGGTGTACCGCGACAAAGTGATGCCTGCGGGTGTGCTGAATTCTAAGCAGATCAGCGCCGCATTTTTCTCCGGCAAGCTGGGTATGGCGATGCTGAGCACCGGCGCGCTGGGCTTTATGCGGGAAAATACCAAAGATTTCCAGCTCGGTGTGGCGATGATGCCGGAAAAAGAGCGTCGTGGTGTGACCATCGGCGGGGCGAGTCTGGTGAGCTTCAAGGGGATTTCTGAAGCGCAGAAGAAAGCGGCCTGGCAGTTTATGAACTTTCTGGTCAGCCCGGAAGTCAGCGCAAGCTGGAGCCGTTTTACCGGCTACTTTGCGCCGCGTATGGCGGCTTACGATCTGCCGGAAATGAAGGATTATCTGGCAAACGATCCGCGTGCGACGATTGCGCTTTCGCAACTGCAATATGCTCATCCGTGGTACGCCACCTATGAAACGGTCGCGGTGCGTAAAGCGATGGAAAACCAACTGGCGGCGCTGTTAAACGACCCGGCGAAAAAGGTCGATGACGCCGCTGCCGCTGCACAAAAAGAGGCGGATGGCATCATGAAGCCTTATGTGGATAAAACGGCATTGCGAGATGTGAAGTAACACCCTCCCGCCCCGTTGCGGTTGGCTCAACGGGGCGTCTGGCGGGGACAGCGAATTATAGCAGCCACCCTTTGGCTTTGGCGTCGGCCAAATGCTGCTTCAGGTGTTGCCACAGTTCCGGGTTGATAGTGGCAATAAACTCGGCGCGGTCGAGAACCTGTTCCAGACGAATACCGTTTTCTACCCAGCTTTGGCCGCCGTTGTGCAGATTCATCAACATCGGCATGATGCGGTCGAGCACCAGAGCAAACTGAGCGCTGGGGGTGTCATTGGCTTCGTATTCTTCCCATAGATCGTGGAATTGCTGACGTTGTGGCTCTGGCAACAGGCCGAAAATACGGGCAGCGGCAGCGACTTCCTGATCGTGGATCGCCAGACGAGCGGAAAGATCGTACACGATCACATCGCCGGCATCGATTTCGACGATATCGTGAATCAGCGCCATCTGGATCACGCGCTGAATATCCACGCCTTCACCGGCGTAAGGCGCCAGCGCCATGGCGGCGACGGCAAAATGCCAACTGTGTTCGGCTGAATCTTCATGGCGTTCGCTGCCAATAATTTTGTTACGGCGTTGCACGCTTTTCAATTTATCGATTTCTATCAGAAAGCCGAAAACCTCGGTCATGGAACCGAAATTCAGAGTAGATGGGGAAAATGACATGAAACGCTTACCTCTTGCAGTGAAAACGACAGGAAGGCGCTGTGAGCGTCAGAACCGGATGAACCGTTAACGCGAATAACCGGTAAGAACGGCGAGCCCTTCAAAAAAACAGGAAAATATCGAAGTCAAACATTGTAGGGGATGTTGCCAGATATTGACATGCATGATTGCACGTTAAACGAGCGTGAAGACCAACGGGAGGGCAAGGAGAATTCTTTTAGCTTACGCGTGTACACTGAAACTATTCTCAGTTAATCTGCTCAAAGGTTAAACACCTGCGTCTGCTTCATGCTACCTAAGCAGTGGGAAAGACGGGGCAGATCATATCAGAACACGCTATTGCGGAATTTATTGATGTCAAAAAATGCACAGATGTCGAATTACTCTCTGGCAGAGGAAATTGCGAACAGCGTAAGCCACGGAATTGGCGTGATTTTCGGTATTGTGGGACTGGTTTTGCTGTTGGTGCAGGCAGTTAACAATAATGCCGATAGTGTGGCGATTACCAGCTATAGCCTCTATGGTGGCAGCATTATCCTGCTGTTTTTGGCCTCGACGTTGTATCACGCGATCCCCTCGCCGCGTATTAAACCGTGGCTGAAAAAATTCGACCACTGTGCCATCTATCTGTTGATTGCTGGCACCTATACGCCTTTTTTGCTGGTCGGGCTGGCGTCACCGCTGGCACACGGCTTGATGGTCGTCATTTGGAGCATGGCGCTGTTGGGGGTGATCTTCAAACTGGCGTTTGCTCACCGCTTTGAGGTGTTGTCGTTGATTACCTATCTGGTGATGGGCTGGCTGTCGCTGGTGGTGATTTATCAGATGGTGATCAAGCTATCGGCGGCGAGTGTGACGCTGTTGGCGGTGGGCGGCGTGGTCTATACGCTGGGGGTGGTTTTCTACGCCAGCAAGCGGATTCCCTATAATCACGCGATTTGGCACGGCTTTGTGTTGGGCGGCAGCGTCTGCCACTTTCTGGCGATTTACCTTTATATCTAACCTGTCCTTTGAAGTATAGCGCGCACCAACAGCGTGGTTGATGCGCGCTATCACTCGTCGAATTAATCCGTTATTTCATACGGCAGCGGCTGAACCCTGAGCTGGCTTTCGGCATCGTCACGGACGCGCAGGATGTTTTCTGCGTTCAGATCGTTATTCAACACGGCCTGAACCCACACCTCGCCGTTCTGTAATTGGCTGGCGGCCAATACCGTTCCGGTACGACGCCAGTTCTCGCCGAGTTGTAATTCCAAATCGTCTCCGGCGTGTGGCACCTGATTGGCCTTACCCGCCAGCCAATAGAGTGCGCGCTTATTCGCACCACGATATTTTGCCCGAGCGACCATTTCCTGGCCGGCATAGCACCCTTTGCTGAAGCTAATCCCATTTAATGCCTGTAAATTAGTCGCTTGCGGGATGAACTGCGCACTGTTTACGCTGTCAATGATGGGCTGACCTGCTTCAATATCCAGCGTCAGCCACTGGCGGCTGTCATTCAGACTGACGTTATCACCGAGTTGCTCAATCAATGAAGCGCTTTGCTCAGGAGACAGTACCAGCAGGAAACGTTCTGCGGGATGGACAACATGCAGTAAGGTTGCCCCTTCGTGCTGCACAACAGGGTGTGTAGCATCGGGAAGCTTACTAAAGACCGAGGCCAGCCGCTCGCGCATGCCCGCACCCGCTGCGCCGAGTAGTACGATATTGTCGTCCGGCGCGATGGTGGTTTTTGAGAAAACGGCGTATTTTTTCAGTTCGCTAAGCTGGGTGTCGCGTAAGTTACGGCGTTCGATAAAAGCAAAACCTTCGCCGTGATGAAACAGACGCAGGTTGCTCCACATTTTCCCTTTCGCGTCGCAGTGGGCGCACAGGGTGTGCTGGTCGTCAGCCAGTGCGCTGACATCTGCGGTGAGCTGTCCCTGAAGGTATTTGACGGTATCCGGCCCGACCAGAGTGACCAGCGCCCAGTCATCCAGCGAGATGAGTGTGGCAGGCAGTTGGGCGGAAGCAAAGGGGGGTTGTGAGGCAAAAGGACGTTGATGAGCCGTAAGTTGGTTAACCATATAGTACAATCCTGCGCTAAAGGGCAATACCCGAATGGCCTAATGGTAAAAGAGCGCTCAGGGTTTGCAAGCGGTTATTCACGCAGTATGGCCTGGCGCATCCTGATGCGGCTGAGTACTCTCGGCGCAGCGCACATGGGTAAACTATGTCAGAATGTTACTATTAGTGGATACTCGCTACCGGAATCGGAGTACACTAGCGGCACGCTGCGCTAACAAGGTGGACATGAAACATGGAAATCGATAATAAATCACGCATTCATTGGGCATGCCGCCGTGGTATGCGTGAACTGGATATCGCGATCATGCCGTTTTTTCAGCATGACTATGACACACTCAGTGACAGTGATAAGCACACGTTTGTACGCCTGCTACAAAGCGACGATCCCGATTTATTCAACTGGCTGATGAACCACGGTGAGCCGGAGGATGGAGAACTGAGACGCATGATTTCCCTTATTCAGACGCGAAATAAAGATCGTGGCCCAGTGGCAATGTGATCTTCGTGTTTCCTGGCGCATGCAACTGCTGTCGTTGGTGGTGCATGGCCTATTAGTATTGCTCATTTTGTTGGCACCGTGGCCGGACGGCTACGCATGGCTATGGCTGTGCCTGGTCACGATGGTGATGTTCGGTTTTATCCGTAGCCAACGGAATATTAAATCCCGACAGGGGGAAATCACCCTGCTTAGCGAAACGACCCTGAACTGGCGGCAGCAGGAATGGCAGATCGTTAAACGACCGTGGTTGCTGAAAAATGGCGTATTACTGTCATTGCGAGCGGTTAAGGGGAAAGACAGACAGCAACTGTGGCTGGCATCGGATAGTATGGGGGATGGCGAATGGCGTCATCTGCGCCAGCTTCTTTTGCAGCAGAAACACGGGGCGTAATCGCTAATGCTGTTCACTTAAGCGTGGATTTAGGGGAAAGCACGGTGATGCGGTTCCCGCAGGGACACCCCGCACCGTGGTAGCACCCGGTATCCCGATTCTTAAACGATCGGCATTAGGGCGCAATAACGGCACGTTTGGGTGCCGGGTGTGATAAACATTACCGCAGTGATTTACGGAAATAATCGCAGCAGGTATCTTACGCCGCGTCGTGAGGTGAAGATACTGGCTGTCCCCGTCAGGGGAATGTCGGCTTTCCTTTCTCTTCCTCCTGTTCTTATTTCGGTCACCGTCTGGCCGTGCCTTGAAATTGATTGGGTATAACTGATGACTAAGCCCGCAGTGCAAAAAAATGGTCTGCATCCTCGTAATCGCCATCGCGATCGTTATGATTTTCTCGCGCTCACGCAGAGTTATCCTGCGCTGATCCCGTTTGTGAAGGTGAATGCCTACGGTGATGAGTCCGTGGATTTTGCCAATCCCGAGGCGGTGAAAGCGCTGAATCAGGCGTTGTTGCAGCATTTTTATCAGATTGAGCACTGGACGATTCCAGACGGCTTTCTGTGCCCGCCAATCCCCGGTCGTGCCGACTACATTCATCATCTGGCCGATTTGCTGGCGGAAGATAACCGTTCAGTCGTGCCGCGTGACGCGTCCGTGCTGGATGTCGGCTGTGGTGCCAACTGCATCTATCCACTGATCGGGCATCGTGAATACGGCTGGCGTTTTACCGGTAGCGAAATCAATCCGCAAGCGATGAAAGCGGCCAATGAGACGATTGAGGCGAACCCCGGTTTGAACCGTTCGATTCGCCTGCGTCGTCAGAAAAACAGCAAAGCGATACTGGCTGGCATCATTCATAAGAACGACACGTTTGATGCGGTGATGTGTAATCCGCCGTTTCATGCTTCCGCTGAGGAGGCGCGTCAGGGAACACAGCGTAAATTGCATAATCTCGGGCTGGATAAACGTTCACCGCTGAATTTTGGCGGCCAGCAGGATGAGCTGTGGTGTCAGGGAGGCGAAGCCGCCTTTATTGGTCAGATGATCAAAGAGAGCGCGGGGTTTGCCCGCCAGTGCCTGTGGTTTACGTCGCTGGTGTCGCGCAAAGAAAACCTGCCGGAAATATACCGTGCGCTGGAAGCCATTGACGCGGAAAAGGTCAGAACCATCGATATGGCGCAAGGCCAGAAGCAAAGCCGCTTTGTCGCGTGGAGCTTCTTTGATACTGCGGCGCGCGCGCGCTGGTTACAAAAGCGCTAACGCGCGTCAACCTTCGCCGATATCCCTCTTCGCGGATACCTGTGGCAACGGTATCCGTGAAGGGTTTACTCGACGGCAATGATTTACAGCAGTGACGACATCTCTTGTAGGATCTGTTCGCACCACTGCTCCAGCCGCTCATCGCTGAGATCGTATTGGTTCACTTCGTCCAGCGCCAGCCCGACGAAATGTTTGCCGTCAGCGGCCAGCGGTTTTGGACTGATGAAATCGTAACCGTCTGTCGGCCAGTAGCCAATGAAGGTGACACCCAGCGGCAGCAGTTGTTCATGCAACATGCCCAGCGCATCAAGGAACCATTCGCTATACCCAAGCTGGTCGCCCATACCATAGAGCGCGACCACTTTCCCTTTGAGATTGAGCGTCGCTAATTGACCCCAGATGTTCTCCCAGTCTTCCTGAATCTCGCCGAAATCCCAGGTCGGGATGCCGAGAATCAGCGTACTGTAGTCTTCCATACGTTGAGGTTCGACATCCTTAACGTTGTGCAGATCCACCAGTTCTTCGCCCAGAATATCGCGAATTTTTTCCGCCGCCATTTCGGTGTAGCAGGTGCTTGAGCCGTAAAACAGACCAATTTTCATATGTCGTAAGCGAGTTTTTGTGACTAATGGTGGCGAGGATACCACAAGTCACCTGTCGTGCAGAGGGCGAGACCGGTGCGGATACGTAAGCGATGTTGTCAGCATGGAATCTTACTGACGGCGGTGTGATTGTTATGGGCCAGTGTCAAATTTCATATATAACCAAATTGAATACCTAATGTGTTATGCATTCTTCCTGCCTATATAAAGTCCCGCTAGGATACAATCGTATAGCCATAAGTAGCTGATCTGACGATCTCGGAGGGTTTCCTAAACCGAGTGAGATCATCGGAAAAAACAGCAAGATGTATAAGGATTCGTTTCGTTATGATCGTTCTTTCGAACGTAGGTAAGACTTTCGACAGTACACACGGGCGTATTGTCGCCGTGGATGATGTGAACCTCACCGTCGATCAGGGGCAGATTTACGGGATTATTGGCTACAGCGGGGCGGGGAAAAGTACGCTGATTCGCTTGCTGAATGGGTTAGAAACGCCAACCAGCGGTAGCATCGTGGTTAACGGATTTGATATCGCTGGTGCCAGCGGTGAAGCGTTGCGCCGTGCGCGGTTGAAAATTAGCATGATCTTCCAGCATTTCAATCTGCTGTGGTCGCGTACGGTCAGTCAGAATATCGCCTTTGCTCTACAAATTGCGGGCGCGCCAAAAGCTGAAATCACACGGCGCGTGGCTGACTTGATCGTGCTGGTGGGGCTGGAAGGACGGGAACACGCTTATCCTTCGCAACTCAGCGGTGGTCAGAAGCAACGGGTTGGTATTGCCCGTGCGCTGGCGAACAATCCTAGCGTATTACTGTGTGATGAAGCGACCTCAGCGCTGGATCCGCAAACGACGGACGCGATCCTCGAATTACTGTTGGATATCAATCGCAAGCTGAACCTTACCATTGTGCTCATTACGCACGAAATGCATGTAGTGCGTAAAATCTGTCATCGGGTGGCTGTGATGGAAAATGGTCGGATTGTGGAGGAAGGGTCGGTACTGGATGTGTTTGTTCGCCCACAGCAGGCGATTACTCGCCAGTTTGTGAAGCAGGTAGGGCAGTATCAGGAAACAACAGAAAGCTTTAATCCACAGTTAACGGAACATCTGCCAGGAGCCGTGCTTAAACTGACGTTCATCGGTCAGCAAACCCAACAGGCGGTTATTTCTGAGGTGATTCAAACCTATAACCTGACGATCAATATATTGCATGGCCAAATCAGCCACACGCTGAACGGAACGTTTGGCGAATTGTATATCCATGTTGAGGGCAATGAACAGGAAACGGCACGCGTGCTGGCTTTCCTGCAAGAGCGTGCCATCGTCGTTGAGGTGATTAAACATGCTTGAGTCTTTATTCCCTCACCTGAAAATTGAACAACTGCTGGATGCTACGTGGGAAACGCTATACATGACCGGCGTTGCTGGCATCGCGACGCTGATTTTGGGGATCATTCTGGGCGTAATGCTTTTTCTGACATCCAAAGGGCAGTTGCTTCAGAATCGGCCGGTTTATCTGCTGATTTCCGCGTTGGTGAATATCTTCCGTTCTATCCCGTTCATTATTTTGATTGTGTTGCTGATTCCGTTTACCAAAACGCTGGTCGGCACCATTTTGGGGGCGAATGCTGCGCTGCCTGCCTTGATCGTCGGTGCTGCACCGTTTTACGCGCGTCTGGTCGAAATTGGCCTGCGTGAAGTGGATAAAGGCGTGATTGAAGCGGCGCGCTCAATGGGGGCAAAAACCCACACGCTAATCTTTCGTGTTTTATTACCGGAATCCTCCCCAGCATTGGTTTCTGGTATTACCGTCACGCTTATTGCACTGGTCAGCTATACCGCGATGGCCGGTGTGATCGGTGCTGGCGGGTTGGGGAATTTGGCCTATCTGGAAGGCTTTCAACGAAACCACGGCGACGTGACGCTGGTTGCGACACTGACGATCCTTGTGATTGTGTTTGTCATCCAGTTCATCGGCGACCTCATTACTACCACACTCGATAAACGTTAATAACAGGAAGAATGATGATGAAAAAGCAGCTTATGATGGTGGCTTTCGCCTCGCTAACCGTGCTGGCGTCGTTCGGTGCCGCTGCGGATACCAAACTGGTGGTTGGGGCATCCAATGTACCTCACGCCGAGATTCTGGAAGCGGCGAAGCCGATTCTGAAAAAAGAAGGGATCGATTTGGAAATCAAACGATTCCAAGACTATATCCTGCCGAATACGGCGCTTGCCAGCAAGGATATCGATGCTAACTACTTCCAGCACATCCCGTATCTGGAATCGGTACTGAAAGATCATGCTAAAGATAAGAGCTATGATTTTGTCAGCGCGGGGGCAATTCACATTGAGCCAATCGGCATCTACTCCAAAAAGTATAAGAGCCTGAAAGATCTGCCTGAAGGGGGTCGCATTATCATGCGTGATGCGGTGGCAGAAGAAGGGCGTATTCTTTCCATTTTTGAACGCGAAGGGGTGATTAAGCTAAAACCTGGCGTCAGCAAGGTTAATGCGCGTATCTCTGATGTTGTAGAAAACCCGAAAAAATTGAAATTCCTGGCTAACGTTGAAGGGGCGCTGCTGCCACAGATGTACAATAACGACGAAGGCGATGCGGTGGTGATTAATGCCAACTACGCCATCGACGCGGGTCTGAACCCGACCCAAGATCCTATCGCGGTCGAAAGCGGTGAAAATAACCCGTATGCCAATATCATCACTGTGCGTAAAGGCGATGAAAACAAGCCTGATATTGTGGCTCTGGTGAAGGTACTGCACTCTAAACCGATTCAGGATTTCATCCGTGAGAAATACAAAGGCGCGGTCATTCCTGTCGATAAGTAAGATATGCCGTGATGTGAGATAAAAAAGAACCGCCGGAAATGTTGGCGGTTCTTTTTTTGTGCGGTGACTTAACCCAGAGATTGGTGACGCGTTTCTCTGGTCGCCAGCAGCGCAATCAGCGTCAGCGACGCCATGGCTGCCAGATAAATGCCGACATAGAACAGGCCGTAGTTGGCCGTCAGCCACGCAGCAATATAGGGTGCGACCGATGCGCCCAGAATCGACGACACGTTATAAGAGAATGACGCCCCCGTGTAGCGCACTTCGGTCGGGAACAACTCCGGCAACAGGGCGCCCATCGGGCCGAACGTCAGCCCCATGATGCTCAGGCCTAGCACCAGAAAGCCCATCACCAGTGCCTGATTGCCTGAACCGAGCATAAAAGGAAACAGCATGGCGAAAACGATCATCAGACAGGTGATGGTAATCATGGTCTTACGGCGACCAAAGGCATCTGCCAGATAGCCCGCTACCGGCACCATCAGTCCAAAGCCGATCACCGCGATCATTAGCATCAACAGGAAACTGTTGCGTGAGAAGCCAAGCCCTTTAGGCGCAGGCGTTGTGCCGTACGTCATGGAGTACACGGTCATAATGTAGAACAGCGTATAGGTTGCCAGCATGATGAAGGTGCCGAGAATGGTGACTTTCATATGCTTTCTGAGCAGCGTGCCCAGCGGCATACGCACCTGCTTACCGGCTTTGACCGCTTTGGTAAACACCGGCGCTTCATGCAGAGAGATACGGACATACAGGCCAACCAGCACCAGCGCGGCAGAGGCGACGAACGGTACGCGCCAGCCCCAGCTCATGAACTGTTCTTCCGTCAGCAGCCATGACAACAGCAGGAAGGTGCCATTCGCGAAGAAGAAGCCAATCGGTGCGCCAAGCTGAGGGAACGACCCATAGAGCGCGCGTTTATGGGACGGGGCATTTTCGGTCGCGAGCAGCGCCGCGCCGCCCCATTCACCGCCCAGACCCAGACCTTGACCAAAGCGTGCCAGTGCCAGCAGGATTGGGGCAAGGATCCCAATGGTTTCGTAGGTCGGTAACAGCCCGATGAGTACGGTTGAAACCCCCATGGTCAGCAGAGAGGCGACCAGCGTGACTTTACGCCCGACGCGGTCGCCGAAGTGACCGAAGACTGCCGAGCCAATCGGACGAGCGACAAAGGCAATCGCAAAGGTGGCCAGCGACTGTAGCGTGGCGGCGGTGGGATCGCCCTGCGGGAAGAAAATGTGCGGGAAAACCAGCACGGCAGCAGTGGCATAGATGTAGAAATCGAAAAATTCGATCGCGGTGCCAATCAGTGACGCAACAATGACTTTATTGCGTGAGTTTACGGGTGGTGCTTCCGCTTCAGCATCGAGAGTGGGAGTAACGGTGGCTTGCATAATGTTTCTTTATTTTAACAACACGAACGGCCATTCTACCCACAGAAAAATCGGCTTTTCAACGTTGATTCAGTAGGGGCAATACCAGAGGATACGCGGCTTCAAGGAGCCTGTTCCGATATATGAGCGATACGTAAAATATAATGTGCTGTGGTCTGATTTTTACCGGAGAATGTTATGGCTATGTTGATGTTCACGGAATATGTGAGATCGCGCACAATTCTGCGTCGCTCTGGATGGAGGTGTAAAGTCGGCGCTTCATCGGCATACTATTGCAATCAGTAAAGAGGACACGGTGATGCAAGAACAGGATCAGGCACTCATTGAACAGTTTCTCGATGCGCTCTGGCTGGAAAGAAATCTGGCTGAGAATACGCTGGCGTCTTACCGGTTGGATCTGCGAACGCTGGCGGAGTGGCTTGCACATCATGACAACGATTTGCTACAGGCGCAGGCGCTCGATCTTCAGGCATTTCTCGCCGATAGGGTCGATGGCGGCTACAAGGCGACCAGTTCGGCGCGTTTGCTGAGTGCGATGCGTCGCTTCTTTCAGTATCTGTATCGGGAAAAATGCCGCAACGACGATCCCAGTGCGGTGCTGTCGTCTCCGAAACTGCCGCAGCGTCTACCCAAAGATTTGAGTGAGATGCAGGTTGATGCGCTGCTTAATGCCCCAAGCATAGAACAACCGCTGGAATTACGCGATAAGGCTATGCTTGAGGTATTGTATGCGACGGGGCTGCGTGTTTCCGAACTGGTCGGGTTGACGATGAGTGATGTCAGCCTACGGCAGGGCGTGGTACGCGTGTTGGGGAAAGGTAATAAAGAACGGCTGGTGCCGCTGGGGGAAGAAGCGGTGTACTGGATCGAGTATTATCTGGAACATGGTCGCCCGTGGTTATTGAACGGGCAGACGCTGGATGTGCTGTTTCCCAGTAGTCGCGCCCGGCAAATGACGCGCCAGACGTTCTGGCATCGTATCAAGTATTATGCGGTACTGGCGTCCATCGATAGCGAAAAGCTCTCGCCGCACGTCTTGCGCCATGCGTTTGCTACCCATTTATTGAACCACGGCGCGGATTTACGGGTCGTACAGATGCTGTTGGGGCACAGCGATCTTTCCACGACGCAGATTTACACCCATGTGGCGACGGAGCGGCTGAAACAGCTTCATCAGCAGCACCATCCGCGCGCCTAGGAATGACGTAACTAGCAGAGTAACAGGATGTTATCTGGCGACGGGCCTTCCCGTTCACTATCATGGCGCATTGCCACATGCTATGTAGCTATAGACAATGTTGCGAAAACACAGGATTGATGAAATGAAAAAAGGGTTATTACTGCTTTCTTTGCTGGTGGCGACGGCGACCCATTTTGCCCATGCCGATGATACCGCGATCAAGCAGACGCTGACGCGTCTGGATATGCAGGGGGCGGAAATCCTGCCTTCGCCGATGGCGGGCATGAAAACCGTCATTACCGATAGCGGCGTGCTGTATATCAGCGAAGACGGCAAGCATTTGCTGCAAGGCCCGCTGTATGACGTGAGCGGCACCATGCCGGTTAACACCACCAATAAAATCCTGATCGGTAAGCTGGATGCGCTACAGGATCAGATGATTGTGTATAAAGCCGCGCAGGAAAAACACGTTATCACCGTTTTCACCGACATCACCTGCGGCTATTGCCACAAGCTGCATGAGCAGATGAAGGATTACAACGCGCTGGGCATTACCGTGCGCTATCTGGCTTTCCCACGTCAGGGGATGAAATCAACAGCCGCGAAAGATATGCAGTCCATCTGGTGCGTGGCCGATCGCAATACCGCGTTTGATCACGCCATGAAGGGCGACGCGATCTCGCCTGCAACGTGTAAAACCGATATCGCCGCGCATTACCAACTGGGCATCCAGTTTGGCGTGCAGGGCACTCCTGCCATCGTGCTGCAAGACGGCTTGGTCGTACCGGGATATCAAGGGCCGAAAGAAATGCTGGCGATGCTGGAAGCACATAAAGCCTCGAATAAAACCGGCGGTTGATGCTACGTGGATATGATTACCCAACTCCGTCGGCGTTCGCTGGCGGAGGATAGTGATTTACCTGACACCATTCCCCCCTTGCTGCGTCGTCTTTATGCGCAGCGCGGCGTGAAAGCGGCTCAGGAGCTGGAACGTCGCCTGAGTGGTTTACTCGATTACCGTTTGCTCAGCGGCATTGATAACGCGGTCGATCTTTTGCAACGAACGCTGGCAGAAAAACGCTGCATCGTGGTTGTGGGCGATTTTGACGCCGATGGTGCGACCAGCACGGCGCTCACCGTGCTGGCGCTGTGCAGCATGGGCGGCGTGAACGTAAAATATCTGGTGCCAAACCGGTTTGAGGACGGTTACGGACTCAGCCCGGAGGTGGTGGCGCAGGCCGCCGCGCTGGGTGCCGAAGTGATTGTGACCGTCGATAACGGCATCTCTTCTCACGCGGGGGTCGAGGATGCGCATCGGCGTGGTATCACGGTGCTGGTGACCGATCACCACCTGCCGGGGGACATCCTGCCTGACGCCGATGCGATGATTAACCCTAACTTGCCGGACTGCCCGTTTCCTTCCAAAGCGTTGGCGGGCGTGGGCGTCGCGTTTTATCTGATGATGGCACTGTTTGTACGCCTGCGTGATAGTGATTGGTTTGTGCAGCAAGAACTGGCGAAACCGAATCCTACGGAATGGTTAGATCTGGTGGCGCTGGGCACGGTGGCTGACGTAGTGCCGCTGGATGCCAACAACCGGATTCTGGTGGCGCAAGGGCTGAACCGTATTCGTGCAGGCGAGTGCCGTCCGGGTATTCGCGCGCTGCTGGAAGTGGCCAACCGCGATGCCAGCCAACTGGTGGCCAGCGATTTAGGCTTTGCGTTAGGCCCACGGCTGAACGCCGCCGGACGACTGGATGACATGACGGTCGGCGTAGAACTCTTGCTCAGTGATGACATCACGCATGCCCGTATGTTAGCCAGCGATTTGGATGCGCTGAACCAGGATCGTCGGGAGATCGAACAGGGAATGCAGGTGGAAGCGCTGCGCCTGTGTGAATCGCTGGAGCGTACCCGCACGGAATTGCCCTATGGTCTGGCGATGTACCATCCAGAATGGCATCAGGGGGTGGTCGGCATTCTGGCTTCACGCATTAAAGAGCGTTTTCACCGCCCGGTGATTGCCTTTGCGCCCGCGGGCGACGGCATGTTGAAAGGATCGGGGCGTTCCATCTCTGGCCTGCATCTGCGTGATGCGCTGGAGCGGCTGGATACGCGGTATCCGGGGATGATGCAGAAATTTGGCGGGCACGCGATGGCGGCAGGGTTATCGCTGCATGAAGACCAGTTTGAGGATTTCCGCCAGCGCTTTGGCGAACTGGTGGGCGAATGGCTCGATCCGTCTCAGCTTGAAGGCGTTGTCTGGTCTGATGGTGAACTACTATTGCCGGAACTGGATCTGCTCTCAACGGCGGAAATGCTGCGCTATGCGGGGCCGTGGGGTCAGTCATTCCCCGAACCAACGTTCGATGGCCGCTTCCGTATTCTGCAACCCCGTCTGCTTAAAGAACGCCATTTGAAAGCCATGTTTGAACCGATCGGGGCAACCGGTCAGGTGCCGCTGTTAGATGGCATCGCATTTAATGTCGATACCACTATCTGGCCGGATCCGAGTATCAAAGAAGTGGAAATGGTGTATCGGCTGGATATTAACGAGTTTCGCGGTAAACGCTCGGTGCAATTGATGATCCAACATCTGTGGCCGCGCGCGTGAACCACATACGGCGGGCAGAAAGTCTATAAAATGCGCCGTTTATCCGCTAGAATGGCGGGTTACACCATTCCGTTGTCAACGACTTAACGTAAGAATATAAAAAATCATGTTTGAAATTAATCCGGTAAAAAACCGCATTCAGGATCTGTCTGAACGTAGTGCCGTTCTTAGGGGGTATCTTTGACTATGATGCCAAGAAAGAGCGCCTCGAAGAAGTAAACGCCGAACTGGAACAGCCTGATGTCTGGAATGAGCCTGAACGCGCTCAGGCATTGGGAAAAGAGCGCTCCTCGCTGGAAGCCATCGTAGACACCATCGATCAACTGACTCAGGGGCTGGAAGATGTCAATGGCCTGCTTGAGCTTGCGGTGGAAGAAGACGACGAAGATACCTTTAATGAAACCTCGGTAGAGCTTGACGCGCTGGAAAATAAACTCGGTCAGCTCGAATTCCGTCGCATGTTCTCCGGTCAGTACGACAGTGCGGATTGCTATCTGGATATTCAGGCCGGTTCTGGCGGTACGGAAGCGCAGGACTGGGCCAGCATGCTGGTGCGTATGTACCTGCGTTGGGCGGAAGCCAAAGGGTTTAAAACCGAAATTATTGAAGAGTCAGACGGTGACGTGGCAGGGACGAAATCCGCCACCATCAAGATCATCGGCGACTATGCGTTTGGCTGGCTGCGTACCGAAACCGGCGTACATCGTCTGGTACGTAAGAGCCCGTTCGATTCCGGGGGCCGCCGTCACACCTCGTTCAGCTCCGCGTTTGTCTACCCGGAAGTCGAGGACGATATCGATATCGAGATCAACCCAGCCGACCTGCGTATTGACGTATACCGCGCCTCCGGTGCAGGTGGTCAGCACGTTAACCGGACAGAATCTGCGGTGCGTATTACTCACATTCCGACCAACATTGTCACGCAGTGTCAGAATGACCGTTCCCAGCATAAAAACAAAGATCAGGCGATGAAACAGCTTAAAGCCAAGCTGTACGAGTTTGAGATGCAAAAGAAAAATGCTGAGAAACAGGCGATGGAAGACAACAAATCAGATATCGGCTGGGGCAGCCAGATTCGTTCCTATGTACTGGATGATTCGCGCATCAAAGACTTACGTACCGGAGTGGAAACACGTAACACTCAGGCCGTACTGGATGGCGATCTGGACAAATTTATTGAAGCAAGTTTAAAAGCGGGGTTATAAGAATTCACATGGCTGAATCACAATCACAGGGTGCCGATCAGGCGCAGGATCTGAATAACGAATTAAAAACGCGTCGTGAAAAGCTGGTGGCGCTGCGTGAAACCGGGATCGCCTTCCCGAATGATTTCCGCCGTGACAACACCTCCGATCGTCTGCACGCTGAGTTCGATGCCAAAGAGAACGACGAGCTGGAAGAACTGGGCATCGAAGTGACTGTTGCGGGCCGTATGATGACCCGCCGCATCATGGGTAAAGCCTCTTTCGTGACCTTGCAGGACGTCGGTGGCCGTATCCAACTGTATGTTTCCCGCGACGATCTGGCGGAAGGCATCTATAACGAGCAGTTCAAAAAGTGGGATCTGGGCGATATTCTGGGCGCACGCGGTAAGCTGTTCAAAACCAAGACGGGCGAGCTGTCTATTCACTGTACCGAACTGCGCCTGCTGACCAAAGCACTGCGTCCGTTGCCGGATAAATTCCACGGTCTGGCCGATCAGGAAACGCGTTACCGTCAGCGCTATCTGGACTTGATCGCTAACGACGAATCCCGCAACACCTTCCGCATCCGTTCCAAAGTGATGGCGGCGATCCGTAGCTTCATGGTCGATCACGGCTTTATGGAAGTCGAAACGCCGATGATGCAAGTGATCCCCGGCGGCGCGTCTGCCCGTCCGTTCATCACGCACCACAACGCGCTGGACATCGACATGTACCTGCGTATTGCGCCGGAACTGTACCTGAAGCGTCTGGTTGTCGGTGGCTTTGAACGCGTGTTCGAAATCAACCGTAACTTCCGTAACGAAGGCGTTTCCCCACGTCACAACCCTGAATTCACCATGATGGAACTTTATATGGCATATGCCGATTATAAAGACCTGATTGTGTTGACGGAGAACTTGTTCCGTACGCTGACGCAGGACGTACTTGGCTCGACAACCGTGGAATACGGCGATCAGACCTTCGACTTCGGTAAGCCGTTTGAGAAGCTGACGATGCGCGAAGCGATCTGCAAATACCGTCCTGAAACCAACGTTGCCGATCTGGACGATCTGGAGAAAGCGACCGCGATCGCCCAGTCTCTGGGGATCAAGATCGAGAAAAGCTGGGGTCTGGGCCGCATCGTGACCGAGATCTTCGAAGAGACGGCAGAAAGCAGCCTGATCCAGCCGACGTTCATTACTGAATATCCGGCTGAAGTGTCGCCGCTGGCGCGCCGTAACGATCAAAACCCGGAAATCACCGATCGCTTTGAGTTCTTCATCGGCGGTCGTGAAATCGGTAACGGCTTCTCCGAGCTGAATGATGCTGAAGATCAGGCTGAGCGTTTTGCACAGCAGGTGAATGCTAAAGATGCAGGCGATGACGAAGCGATGTTCTACGACGAAGACTATGTCACGGCGCTGGAGCACGGTTTGCCGCCAACCGCAGGTCTGGGTATCGGTATCGACCGTATGGTGATGTTGTTCACGAACAGCCACACCATCCGCGACGTGATCCTGTTCCCGGCGATGCGTCCACAGAAGTAAGTTCGTTTTAGCTGAACCTTCTAAACCGGTGCGATTGCACCGGTTTTTTATGGGGGCTATCCGGTATATCATCATCGCGATTTTCCCCGCGTATTCTATGATTGTCGTCTGATGACGGAAGATGCTATTTTCAGACATTCATTCACTGCCGGAACATCCATCATGATGACGTACCGCGATGCCTGGTTTGAACTGGCGCTGTTAACCAACGGCCGCCGTTTTCCACGGCATACGCATGATGAGTTTGTCATCAGTGCCAATCTCAGCGGGGTGGAAACGGTCTGGCTGGATGGAGAGACCTTTGTTGCCACCAACGACAGAGTGACGACCTACAATCCCGGTCAGCTACAAGGTAGCGACAACACGTTTGACCGCTGGCAGTGCGCCTCGCTATACGTTCACCCACAGGCGTTCGAGCACTATTTTCACCAAACGTTCCAGTTTTCCCGGGGCTGGAACCCGTCGCCGCCGTTGGCATCCGAGTTAAAACAGTTGGTCATCTCTGAGGTGGACGGCCACACACGTCAGGAGCGTCTTATCCTGCTGTTGGCTGCATTGATGGAAAACCCGCATCGTGTGCCGCCTCAAGGCCACATCAAAGAAGCCGCACGGATCACTCGCATTAAAGAGGGCTTGCTGAACGATCTTAGCGATGTTCCCACGCTCGACCAACTCGCGCAGCAGGAAAACCTGTCAGTTGCCCATCTGGTGCGCTCTTTTAATCAGGCCGTTGGTCTGCCGCCGCTGGCGTGGCTAATGCAGCGACGCATGTGTAAAGCACGGGAACTGCTGCGGCAGGGCGCCGCGATCAGTCAGGTCGCAGGGGAGGTTGGGTTTGCCGATCAGGCGCATTTCACCAAAGCCTTTAGCCGCTATAACGCCCTGACGCCGGGACAATTCCGCCGTATCAATTTTTGACAATACAGCGTTTCTTTTGGGCTTTACACTTGTCTTATTGTTTAACACTCAAAGGGAATACCATGCTGTTAGTTGTGTTCACGGGAATACTACTCTCCCTGTCATTGTGTCTCGATCTGGGGATGGTCAACACCGCGATTATTAACCGCGGATTGCGACACGGGGCGCGTTCTGCGTTTTATATCGGACTGGGTTCCTGCTTCGGCGATCTGTTTTATGCCACGCTATCGGTGCTGGGGCTGGCGGTGATCTTTAACCTGACACCTGTGCGCTGGGCGCTATGGATTGGCGGCGGGCTGATTCTGGTTTGGATGACAATCAGCATGGCGCGTGCGGCATGGCGTGACTATCAGGTGAAACGCTTCGCCGATCTTTCCGAGTCAGCGAGCGTTGCGAGTTCTGCCACTCAGCCAGCGCGTTATACCGAGTTCTTCAGCGGCGTCGGCATGGCGTTGGCATCGCCGACGGCACTACTGTGGTTTGCGGCGATTGGCGGCACGATTATCGCACAGTCTACCGATGGCTCAGCCTTCATGATTAGCCTGTTTTTGCTGGGGTTTTTCGTCGGTGGCGTACTGTGGACATTCTTCCTCGCGGCGTTGGTAAAATACGGCCAGCGCCTGCTGAAAGAACGCATCTCATTCTATTGCAGCCTGATTTCCGCGCTGCTGTTTGCCTACTTTGCCTGGCATGTGATTTCCAACGGCTATGAGACGCTGTTCCTGCCGCTCTCCACGGCCGCATGACTGCTCAAAACCACAGCACTTTGCCGGGTTTTTTACTTGCTCGGCAACGGCATAGCGCTATAATGCCACTCGTCTCCCCGTGCGAGTGTAGTTCAATGGTAGAACGGCAGCTTCCCAAGCTGCATACGAGGGTTCGATTCCCTTCACTCGCTCCAATATCTCTTCTTTCAACGTCTATCCAAGTCCAATAAATCCAGTCACCACAAGGCTTTCCACGATTTCTGAGTCGTTCAGGGAAAACCCTCGTCTATCTAAATCTACCGGTCAATGTGTATAGTAATGTGTATAGGACAGGATGAAATCTGAAATCCTATACACATTCGCTCTCAACACAGGTAGGAAACTATACACATGCCGCTGACAGACCTTGAGATCCGCCGTGCCAAGCCAGAAGACAAGTCCTACACCAAAAACGATGGTCATGGTCTTTCACTACTGATTGAACCTAACGGGTCGAAGGGATGGCGTTATCGTTACCGTTTCGATGGCAAAGCAAAACTGTTGTCACTTGGGACTTACCCCACCATTTCTTTAGCTGAAGCCAGACAGAAACGCGACGAAGCCAAAAAACTGGTTGCCGCTGGCATCAATCCCAGCGAAGTGCGTAAAGAGGTAAAACTGGCTAAGGAGGGACGCCTTGGCAACACCTTTGAGGTGATCACCAGAGAATGGTATCAAAAACGGGTAGATCGCTGGTCTGAGTCTTATGGCGCAGAAATGATGAAAACCTTTGAGGCTGATGTTTTCCCGTTCATTGGACACCGACCGATTGCAGATATTCAGGCAATGGAATTAATGTCAGTGCTGGAAAAACTGGATGAGCGTGGTGCTACCGAGAAGCTTCGTAAAGTGCGGCAGCGCTGTGGGGAGGTATGGAAATATGCCATCGTGACGGGAAGAACGAAAGATAACCCTGCCATGAATCTCGACAGTGCTTTTGCCCCGCATAAAAAAGAGCACTATGCATTTCTGACCGTCGATGAATTACCGGAGTTTTTCCGCACCCTCAATACCTATAGTGGCAGTATCCTCGTAAAACTGGCGATGCGTTTGCAGGCACACACCGGATTACGTCCGGGTGAATTAAGGCAAGGGCGGTGGTCAGAAATTGATTTTGATAAGCGCTTATGGGAGATCCCCTCAGAGAGGATGAAAAAACGTCGGCCTCACTGTGTCCCATTATCTGAGCAGGTTTTATCGATTTTTGAACAGTTAAAACAAATCACCGGGAATTATCCGTTTATTTTCCCCGGCAGAGTCCAGAATAGTAAACCGATGAGTGATATGGCGATGAATGTGTTGATCCGCAGACTTGGTTACGGTGGTCGAGTTACAGGGCATGGATTCCGTCATACCATGAGCACTATCTTGTATGAACAAGGCTATCCTTCTGAATGGATTGAAACCCAGCTTGCGCATGTTGATAAGAATGCTATTCGTGGCACCTACAACCATGCGCAATATCTCGATGGCAGACGGGAAATGTTGCAATGGTATTCAGACTATATGGATAGTCTTGAAAACGGTGGTGGCGTAGTGCATGGAACGTTTAAACGGAGAGGTGGGGAATAATAAATAAAATAGGGGTTACTTTGGTTGGTCATAACCGTTTATTCATGTTCATATTAGTTTACACTGGTTCATCAATTTGGTGTTATTCTTTATTTATATGAGTAGATCGAGAGATATTAATTCATATTTCTTTTTCGATATTGATAACGGAATTATTCTGAAAGTGTAAAGTTTATCTGTAATAATTGAATTATTCTTTACGAAATATTTTACACATTATAAGTAAAGCCTTTATTTAAAGGGCTTGTAGCGGTTTTTTTAGGTATCAGGTGTGCAT
>NZ_JSXC01000059.1 GCF_000803215.1 Pectobacterium fontis | reverse complement strand
ATCAAGTCTGAGCTAATACAGTTAAGGTCTGGAGACGCATTGAAAACTACCTTCTGCCAGATCTGGGAAATCGTGATGTATCAGAGCTTGATACCAGCGATTTACTCATCCCCCTCAGAAAAGTTGAGAAATTAGGCTATCTCGACATCGCCATGCGGCTGAAGCAGTATACAACCTCCATCATGCGATACGCCGTCCAGCAGAAAATCATCAGTTATAACCCTGCTTATGATTTGCAAGGCACTATCGAAAAAGGTGAGACAGCACACCGCCCTTCTATCGAAATCTATGAAATTCCCGATCTCTTACAAAAACTCGACAACTACCGTGGTCGGGGTCTTTTAACAGAATTAGCGATCAAACTCACATTATTGGTTTTTGTCAGGTCAAGTGAGTTACGTTTTGCCCGATGGAGTGAAATCGACTTCAAAAAATCTCTCTGGGTTATCCCTGAACAACGCAAGGAAGTTAAAGGGGTAAAACACTCAGGTCGTGGTGCCAAAATGAAGAGAAAACATTTTGTCCCACTATGCAGGCAGGCAGTTGAGATCTTGAAAGAGGTTAAACAGATCACTTATGGTGAAAAAGCGGGTGACGGGTTTATTTTCACCGGGTTTTACGACAGTGATTCTGCGATGAGTTCAGGCACTATCAATAAAGCCCTTCAGCGTATGGGATATGACACCAAAACCGATCTGTGTGGGCATGGCTTTCGCACGTTAGCCTGTAGTGCATTGACGGAATCGGGATTATGGTCGGAAGACACGGTTGAGCTTCAAATGAGCCATAAAGAGAAAAACACCGTTAGATCTGCTTATACCCATAAAGTCAGTCATCTTGACCAGCGTAAACTGATGCTGCAATGGTGGGCTGATTTTCTGGATGCAAACCGCAATGGAGTAGTTAGCCCGTTTGAGTTTGCCAACAGGAAGCAATAACCACTGCCCTTTTAGCCCCTTCATGGTCGTTGGGGCTTTTTTGGCAACACGGTTCAATATAGATGGGCTACATTTTCGTTTTCCTTTCCCACCAAAAACCATTTTCGCACAAATAATTAATGCAATAATTATTGTAGTAACAATCATTTAAAATCATACACATTGCCCGATAACCGCTATTGACTCGTTGACTAAAAAATGCAGAAATTACACTCCCATAAGGAAAAAGGATTTATGGGCGATTATGGATAACATTAAGGAATAAATAATGGCAAATTTGATCTATCTGAAACTCACTGGCATTAAACAAGGCCTGATCTCTGCGGGTTGTTCAAGTGCAGACTCGATTGGCAACAAATATCAGATCGCTCATGAAGATGAAATTTTTGTTTATGAGTTAATGAATAGAATAACTCGACAGGATAATGTTGCTCTCAATCCCGTAGAAATAAGAAAGCCAATAGATAAAGCCACCCCACTTATTGCCCAGGCATTAGGTGATAACGAAAAACTAACCTGTGAATTCCTGTTTTACAGAACCTCTCAATCGGGTGGTAATGAACTCTATTTTAAAATGGTGCTGAGAGACGCCATTATCAACGACATTCAGTTTTTCTATCCTAACTCATTGACACATAATGAAACTCAGCCACAGGAAAGTATTTCGTTCAAATTTGCATCAATCGAATGGGAGCATGTGGTAGCAAGAACCAGTTCTTTCCTTTTATGGACTGATTCGACTTACTAAATACAGAACTGATGGGCGATAGTGTTAAAATGTCTCTACGCCCTATCAAAAGCTATAAGGGAAAATCGGGGAAAAGAAACAATGAATGATCAAGACATGGAAAAAGAACTACTAGAAAATGGGTTCACACAAAACGACATTACCAAAATGAGGGGTATTGTTTCACGTAGTGAAAATAGTGAAGAAACATTATTGATGTTAACACATTCTTTAAAAAAGACATTTTACAATGGGTGTTTTATATCAATAATACTTATTGCTTCATTTATCATTAACGCCGTTTTTAATATTTCCGAAGATTGGGTTGAAATATTAATTCATTTTACTCTAACGATATTTTTTCTCTTACCTGTATATTACCTTGCACCAATGAACTTAGCATATAAATCATATTCCTATCTAAAGGGAAAAGATAAAACGGGCTGAGATTAGCCCATTAAATTAAAGAGAATCATCTTTATATATATCAGACATTATCCGTATTTTGTTTCCAGCCCCGATCATCTTCAACATCAGTGATGCTCTACTCATTGTATTTATTTTTCTATAATAATCACTTGGAATATATCTAAAAAGCCGCCAGGCATCAGGTTTAAGTGTTAATTTAACAATACCATAGAATGAGGTAACAAGATCGACTGAATGATAAGCCAGCAAGCCTGCTTTTTTATCAAAACCTAAGAATTCAGCAGCATGCATATAACCAGATTTCATAAATCCAATTTCATCATCACGCCCAATAAGATGTAAAAAACTCTCCAGAGATGCGCTTGCACTACTAAGAACAATATGGGCACCGGCAAGTTTACCGATATAAGTTGTCGAACCAGCAATAACACCGAATCCAGAAAAGACCTGAGCACCGTTCAAAATAACACCGATTGCATTTATTGTATAACCGATCTCCTTCTCTCTTTTCTCCATATTGATGGTAATAAATACTTTGGCTTTCTCAAGAGAAAGCATTGTCCCTTGGTTTTCAATATTGGCACATTCCTCCCTGATATTATTAATAGCGGTCTGACATTCAGATGAACTACTGGCATTTCTAACAACTTCCAGATTTCCATTCGAAAACTTCCGGATCTCATCCTCAAATTTTGCTTTAAGAAAGAGATCGTGAATATGGCGGGATGATACAATTCTGGCAGTTTTCATTAGGTCAAACGCAGCGGTCTGAGCCATAGCTAAAAAGTATTGATTATTAACACTATTTCTATTTAGATAATTGTCCATATTTCGCATCCTTGACGTTAGAGAACATTGTGGTCACCAACCTTTAGTTGTTTGTTCTGCACTAGCTAAACCTTACCCCTTCGGCTCAATCCCCTGCTTTCTCAACTCCTGACGGGCAAGCTCTTTGAACCAGTTGCCGAGGCTGATACCTTCTTTCGCCACAACTTCATCTAGCTGTTCACGTAGCTCAGGCGAGATGCGTATCTGGAAAGTCGGTGATTTACCTGTTGACGAAGATTTCTTCGTATCACGTTTTATCGTTGACATGTACGTACCTTTTTAACTATGCTGGATTTTATAGGTACGTACACTATCACGAAAGAACATTACACTCATCACCAGTTTCGCCCCTGAAAGGTATTGGCCTACCAGACAGGGGCTAACCACAGCGTTAAGAGGTTAACGATATGGCTAACAGCAAGTCTAGCAATTCGCTTCTGGAAGATCAGCACTTTAAGCAATCGAGTAAGCGTTATTTTTATCTGTTCTGGCAAGCTACAGAGGTGCGTTATGTTCGATAACACTCCGTTAGAACAAGAAGAGATCATCGACCAGTGCAGAGCATTGATCTACGCTGTTATCGAAACCAAACAGCCGCAGGTCAAAGAGATCCTGACGTTCATCCTCTGGGAAAGACTCGACTGGCTGTATCAGGATGTTCATGCGGAAGAAGCTGTATAGATATTTTATTCGACTGTATTCATAATATATCGCTCTGAGACTATAGCTTTAAAAGAAAATTTTATTCACAACTGATCGTTAGTATCTATATTAACGATCAGAATTTATTTATCAATTAAACAACCTCATTAATTATTTTTTGGCCTATAAGATTTCTTCTTATATATTAAGTCATCCACGGGTATTTTACATATTCTAACCTCATAACCAAAGTTAGAAATAGATTTATAAAAATTCTTAAGATTTATCTTTGAAAACAGTGGGAGTTCATTAGGTATATTTTTATTAGTTGCTATTGCAAAAATTATTTTATAATTTCTTGCATCTGGTCTCAATATGTGATCTTTTAGTTTTAAATTAACAGGGAGTTTATCATTAAGTTTTTCTCTGAACTCAGAATCACTTATAAAAAGTTCTGAGCTAATAAATCCCTGAGAGAACAAATGGCTCATACTTTGAGAACCATTATAATATTTTACGTGTATGAAATCGTTACTTCCTCGGATTAAATCACAAAACTCAATCTTACTTTTCCCACTGCCATGATGTATAAATTTTTGATCCATATAGGTAAAGGAGACATCAAGCCCGCATATATTGCTATTATAATCCTCTTCTCTTTTAAAAGAATAAATAGGAAATTTATCAGCATTTTCATAAGGTAAAATTTTACTTATTTCATCGTCTATAGTTGACAGAAATTTCCGGTCAGCCACGTACCAAATTGAATCTCTCAGGATATAGTTTTGATCGCCATTTTTTATCTCAGCATAAAGACATCTATAGATTGACCATTTCTTTATTGATTGATAATCAGCATCTAATATGTGTATGTTTTTGTCTTTTAGGTTATCAATTGTGGTTTCTATGTCTTTCTCTTCGAAGAAATCACAAACATGGTTCATAGATAAGCTTTCGTAAATTATGCTACGTTGCCGTCTCTCGAAGCAATAACCTATCTGACTTTCCCAATCAACAATTTCAGGCTCCCCAAGCCAAATGTCAGAAAAATCTTTCGCTTTAATTAAATCTATAAGTAATAAGTCAAGTATTTCAATTTCTGACTCATCTGCTTCTTGTATATTGTTTACCCATTCGAACTCTTCAGGAAGGGGAAGGTTATATATGCCGCTGATTTTTTCCAATAAATCTGGAATGCTATTCAAAACAATATCCGGTGTTATGACAAAAGCATCTCTTCCCGTTATTTTATTACCTAATACTTCTTCCGTAGAGGTTCCTGTTAAAGTGGTTAATATATCTAATTCCGAATCAATCTTTAAATTATAAATATCAACTTCTTTGCTGCTCTGGTTTCGAGTAAGGAGGTTTGTCTCATTATGATTTCCTTTATCAATACTACGTATTTTTTTATGTTCAATGCAGTTAAGAGTTGTTTTAAGACCAAAGCCTTTAACTATATAATTATCATTAATTAGATGATGACCAGTTCCAAATGGAATGAGGTATCTTTCGTCATTAAGCTCCACAACAAGGACAGCACCAGTATTGCTATTTTTTCCAAAAAAATTATAACTTAACTCTGAGTTAGCACTTATAAACAAAGTTGCCCACTCAGGCACTTGTGGCTCAACATATTCTTTAGCATATAGATACATTCGTGCTTTTTCATTCTCAAACTCAATGGAAGATTTCACTCTTTCCAGATTTAACACCTGATCAATACTGTCACTATTTTTCTTTGCTTTATATATTGATAGCTTAATCTTCATTGAATTTGCTCTCTAATATTTATAATTAACCAGCTAAATCGCTGAGAGAATGCAGTGATAGACATCTAGGGTTCATGCGAAAGAGGTTGGTGTGAATGAAAAATCATTCGGATTCAAACTTGGTGGTGTCGTCAAAGGACTCAAAAGAGACGATCCAGTCGTTGTCATCTGCCCTCAGTTGCCACCTTGGGTAAGCAGACATCCAATACAAACTATTTCTCATCCCCCATTCAGAATGGTTTGTTTTTCCTATAGTTTTTATAAACATTGCTGTCCTGCCTAATTAATAACAATTAAAAAAACTACAGACATAGAATATTTTTATGCTAATGATTTTTAAAATACTGCTTATACGATATAGCCCTACTATCGAAAAAGATCCACCTGAGAGCTAAAAAAATAACTAACCCAATAATTTTAGCAAAAAGAATGATAGCAAGGTAATAATATCAACTTAGTTTATTTTGATTTAACTCGTATCCAGTTGATGACATGTTACATACAGGTGGACAAGTCATGGATCAGTGCAAGGTGTTTTTCTACAGCGTCAGCGAGGCTAGACAGCCACAGTAAAAAAGATGTTGACCTACTTTGGGAAAGGTTGAACTAGCTGTATCGAGGCTATGATTTGGAATGAATGCTTATCAACACAATAACGTGAAACTATTGCAATCTATTTTGATTAAACGTAGTAATAAATTTACTTGCCACTACATATATGTGACCTAACGAAAATGGGGCCGCAGCCCCACCTATTATGGATTATCCAGCTTGATTGTCAGGCGAGGAGTCATTAGCTACAGAACGAAGGAGATTTAATACCCCCTCCTCACCAAATTCCTTATAAAGACGCTTCATCTCTTTTTGTGCGCTGCTTTCCTTTTGCACAAGCAGAGACTTACGGCATACTTCAAAGACAGATTCAGTGTCCTTCTCTAAGCGACTCAAATCTTCCTTCGTTATAAAGAATGCAGATTGATGAGAAATCCCACCTACATCAGCTTTTGCAGGGAGGGACTTAGCTGATATTGGTAGCAGGTATTGCTTCAGAGAATGTGCTACAGCAGATGCCCGATTAACCGAATAGTCTGCATCAATGTTATATCCTGACGTTGTTAGCGTCTTACCATCGCATAACGCGGCCAGAGCACATAAATCAGTCCTTTTCATACCGCGAATCAGTTCTGACATAGGCTCATTATCTTGAAAACGCAGATCAAGCTTATGTCGGGCTATTTCCGGGGAATAGTCATCAGTAACCTTACGCATACGGCACCTCACATTTTATGCAGATCAAGAGATCTAAAATTTCTACATTTCTTCGAAACATCAGTCTGTTACTCATAAATAAGAGATATAAACCCAGACTACAAAAAGAAGAACTGATGTGATATGCGTAAAAAAACCTAGAAAAAAGCCCCGAACATCCTACATAATGAACACGCGGCTTGGTAAATCGTAAGTTATACGCATTCAACCAGGTCGTTTTCAGTTTGCGAACTGGAATGAGGGGCAGCTATCAGACCTTGGCCTAGGAACTAAGTATTCTGATAGCTGCCTTTGTTTTTCTGAGATCTCTATGATCCCAGAACTATGATTATACCATGCATCGCATTCAACATTGCCAGCTTTTTTTTTGTTCAATCCATCCTAAGCCCCTCAAAACCACTCATGTTCGATTTTCCCATCATGACATGGCTAATCTAAGGGTTGTAGCTATCATGCTCAAAACGCATTTTACTGCCTAAAATCGGACTGTGTATTCATCCAATGTAGATAAATACAGTGCATTAGATGAGTGGTGCTTTTGGAACAGAGTGGGTATCACCAACACACCAACACACCAACACACCAACACACCAACACAGAAAAAATGACATCAGGCCAAAAAATTTAAAATAAATAATTTTTATCAATTAGTTAAAAATTATTTTTATACCATAGGATGAATAAGTAAGCAGTAGACACCATATCTATTAAATATCTAATTTGAAACATCAGCGTCTTTCCGACGAAATGAGCACAATATTGAAGAGAGAAGCAACTAATTTTTGATACCACACTGACAATAGCTAATGGTTATAATTCCCATAGTTAATATTTCCCACTATCGATATTACCTTACCATTAGCGAGAACATGTTTTAATTGATAATAAAACAACATAATGATTATCATGATCATGATCATGATATAAGAAATATTAATTAATATAATAACAATCCCCACATTGACTGAAAATATATTCATCTTTTTTCATACACCTCTGCTATATTTAAAAAACCATTCCAACCCAACTTTAAAATTATAAGCAGGAAATATATATGTTTGGTTACGTTTTAACAATCTCAAAAACTGATGATTCAAACGGTGAAGCAATCTATTATATTACTGATTCTTATGGCATTTGTATAGGACATGCCCCAACTTTAGAATTAGCACTTAGCTTAATGATAATTTATATAGAATATCTTCTTTCTGTTAACAATTTACATAAAAAAGCAGCGGAAATAATTAAAACCATATATCCATTTATTAAAGAAAATAAAATTGATTGCAAAGATTTACTTGATAAAATTAAGGATGCTAATATCATAAAAGAAACAATTAAGTTATTTACGAAAGAACGTCAATGTAAAGAAATCGACTGCGCCCTTTTTAAAATGGAAATTGAAAATATTGAAATTAACGACTATAAGTTTAACCCAGAGTGTATAGAAAAATACTACACTAATTTAATTAAAGGAAATAGCAATAATAAAATAATTAATAAAAAAGAAAGTGATTTCCTTTTTATTGAAAAAGAAGAAATAGACTTCAATAAGATAAAAGAAAAAACCAATTCAATAAAAGAAGATAAATCCCTTTCTAATTTTAAAAAAAATCAACACCGACATTGACTTCCAAAAAACTATATATTATAGAAAAATAAAATAGTCTGGACGTCGAAATGAATAGAAAAATTAAATCAATAAAAGATGTTTTTTCGGAAATGATAAGAAGTTATAGCGACCCATCCAAGTTGGATGAGTTGGGACAGAATTTGATTTTCAAAGATTTCACATGGAATGAAGAAGATCTTCACATGTTAATAGAAAGAGGATTTAACATTAATCAAAAGGATAAGCATGGGAAAACCCCTATATTTTATTGTAAAGCGATATATGAGTTCACACTTCTCTTGTTATATAAAGCTGATTTAAAACAATTAGACAATGATAATAGAAGTTTATTGTTTTTTGAAAATGAAAAATACAATGTTAGATTAATTATTGAAAGCGGAATTGACCTTAACACTGTAGATTTCTTAGGTAATAATTTGTATTAGCTCAGACTTGAT
>NZ_JSXC01000058.1 GCF_000803215.1 Pectobacterium fontis | reverse complement strand
CGTCATTCAACATAATGTGGCATTACGCGAAAGCCGCTGAACGCGGCCAACGCGCAACACACATTATGTCGGCGCCGTCTAGCGCAAGGGCGCGCTGCGGGCTGCTTCAACAACGTTGTGCGGCTGGCCGCCGGGGTTCGGCTCCTGGGCGCGGTGTGGCGCACAGGGCTTCGCCCTCTGCTATCGGCAGCGGCACACGCTCTTCAGCGCCAACGGTGTGGCCGCCTTCCCTGGCGGCGGAAGCTCCGGCGTCAATCCTCGGCCAACATCAACCCCAAGGCAGAAGCCGCTCCTTCGTCACGGCGCTGAAGGGCTTCACCTCGCCCCCGCCCCAACCCCGCTGCACTGGCTGCGCCCGGCTCGCAGTCGCAGGCTCCTTGCTCGTTCCCGTGCTCGCCATCTCCGCCCCGTGCGGCCCCCGCCGGGGGCCTCCCCGCTTAACGTTTTGTCTTGCGGGCCTCGCCAGCCCGCACCCGGCAGACGCTTCACCGTCCCACAGGCAAGCTGCGGAACGGCTCGCGCCGCGATAAAACCCGGTTCATTAACACAACGACTAATGGCAGCGGCTGACGCCGCTGCTATGATGTGGCGGTGCAAGCAAGGAAAGCTACGGCGTGGCGGTAGCGTGTCCGGGGCTAAAAGTGCGCGTCGGGGTGTTGGGGTTAAGGCGGTGTTAAACTGGCGAAAAACGTGACTTAAAAAGCACGTTGCATCAATAGGTTAAGTGCGCTAAAAAGTACGACCGTGTCAGGATCGTCCCTATGACCCGATAGGGCTGGGTGGGGGGATAAGGCCTCAGGGTTATGTTCATAATCCGCTGGAGTGGGTTGACCCGTTGGGGTTGACGCCGAAAGAAGGCGGGAAAGATAAAACTGACGAGTCTTATAAAAATAGATCCTTACCCAGAGACAAACATGGGAATCCTGTCCCTGATGTTGATGCTCCTCATACTCAGTTGGGAATGAAGAAGGGTAGGAAAGGTGATTATCTTCAAGGTAGGGAATGGGGATACGATGACAATGGAAAACTTGTACCTAAGAGAGATATAGATTTTACAGATCATGGTCGCCCAGGTAATCACCCTAATCCTCACCAGCATGATTTTATCCCTAACCCGACTGGAGGAACACTTCAACATGGGCCAGCTAAGCCACTGGAGTATCCATGATGAGAGTTGAAATGGGTAAAATGTTTTCTCACGAAAATATTAAGTTGCAGCTAAATGATCTAATAAAAAAAATCCCTGATAACAATTGGAATTGGTATCTGTATGAAATCGATGCGATAGGTTGTGCATTGTATGGCTTGTCTATGCCTGACTTTGAAGAGTTGGTTTTATCGAAAGAATACGGACTAGAAATGACGTGGGATGAAGTGAAACTATTAGCTAATCATCTAGATGATATAAAGACATTTTTTATAGTGGCTAGTCCTGATCTATTATCATATGAGGATGTTGATGTTGATAATTTAACTAATTGTTTTGCGATAATTAATGTCTTCGATAGTTCATCTTGGGGAGTTAAAATAAAATAAATAAAAGCCGGAGGCGATCTCACGATCCTTCCGGCTTTTTTAATTTTATGGTCTGAACAATCGCTAAAAATTAATCTGCGTCTCAATAATAATTCTGCCCCTTTCCACCGTCACAATCATCCTGGTGATAAAACCCGACTCTTCGAGCCAGCGGCCTTTCAGGTTGATGGCGGAGGGCGGGGTGGGCTTACCGTGTACTATCAAAGAAATGATTTAACAGATGGCCAGCGATTGGCATATTGGCTGAAAGAACTATTGTGCTGGTTTTGCCGCATCCGTGCAGCGTATCCTGACGCTCTTTGAAATACTTTAATTTTCCGTTATTTCAATGCGTTCTGGAATATCCCTTCTTTAACTTCCTGTGGCGTGACCACGCCCGTGTCGAGCACCCAGCCGCTGATTAAGGCGGCGGGGGTGACGTCAAACGCCGGATTGTAGACGGTGGCGTTCTGCGGTGCCCACTGACAGTGGCCGAAGCTGCCGGAAACGCCAGTCACTTCGGCGGCGGCGCGTTGTTCGATAGGGATTGACCGTCCATCCGGGCACGCAGGATCGTGCGTGGTGTGTGGTGCGGCGACGTAAAATGGAATCTGGTGATAGTGTGCCAGCACGGCGAGGCTGTAGGTGCCGATCTTGTTGGCGACATCGCCGTTGGCGGCAATACGATCGGCACCGACCCAGATGGCATCGACTTGACCTTGCGCCATCAGGCTGGCGGCCATCGAATCACAAATCAGTTGATAAGGAATGCCCAGTTCGCCCAGTTCCCAGGCCGTGAGGCGTCCACCTTGCAAAAGTGGGCGGGTTTCATCGACCCACACCTGCGCGACGTTTCCCTGTTGATGGGCGCGCAGGAGCACGCCGATGGCAGTACCGATCCCCGCCGTTGCCAGCCCACCGGTGTTGCAGTGAGTCAGCAAGCGGCTGTTTGGCTTCACCAGCGCTGCGCCACGATCGGCGATGCTTTCACACAGTGCGCGATCTTCTGCCACCAACCTGAGCGCTTCCTGCCCCAGCGCAGTGACAAACTGCGGCTGGGCTAGTGCCAGCTTCATGCGATCCAGGTTGTTCATCAGGTTCACGGCGGTAGGGCGCGATGCCCGCAGCGTCTCTAGTGCCTGTGCCAGTTCGGTTTGCGATAATCCTTCCTCCGCCAGCAGCGCGAGCAGCAGGCTGGCAGACAGGCCAATCAGCGGCGCGCCGCGTACCCGTAGCGTCTGGATATGCTCAACCAGTGAGGCGACATCCGGGCAAGGACGCCAGCGTTTTTCTTGCGGCAGCGCCTGTTGATCGAGGATCCACAGTTGGTTATCAACGATTTTCAGGCTGGTTGTGTTAAGTGTCTGCATAGGTCGTTAAATCCATGTTGCATCGATATTCGTATTCTGCCAAGATGCCTGATAGATGTATAGACGTCTGAACGTTTTTATGTCCGTATCTTTGGTTTTAGAATAGCTTTGATTTCAGAATAGCGAGGGGTTGGAATGTCACTTTACCGCACTTTTACGGCGGATGACGCTGTTGAGTATGCCCGCCAGTATGGCGGCGTGAGTCAGCCGCAGACGCTGGTAGACGCAGAAGAGATCGGCGATGGCAATCTGAATCTGGTGTTTAAAATTAAAGATGAAACGGGCGTCAGCCGGGTGATTGTCAAACAGGCGTTGCCCTATGTGCGCTGCGTTGGGGAATCCTGGCCGTTGACGCTCGATCGCGCCCGTATCGAAGCCGAAACGCTGCTGACGCACGCGCGTTTTTGTCCACAACATACCGTGACCGTGCTGTACCACGATCCTGAACTGGCGGTGATGGTGCAGGAAGATCTCTCCGATCATCGAATCTGGCGTAGCGAGCTGGTTAAGGGAGCGGATTATCCTCTGGCGGCGGCACAACTGGGAGAATATCTGGCGCAGACGTTATTCCATACGTCTGATTTTCATCAACATCCGCATGAGAAGAAAGCGGCGGTCAGCCAGTTCACCAACCCTGAATTATGTCAGATTACCGAAGATCTTTTCTTTACCGACCCTTATGTCGATCACGAAAGAAACCAGTTTGATGCGGCGCTGACGCCGGATGTACAGGCATTACGTGACGATAAAGCCCTGAAGCTGGCGGTTGCCGGATTGAAACATCGCTTTCTGAGTAAAGCCGAGGCGCTGCTGCACGGTGATATCCACAGCGGGTCGATCTTTGTGGCAGAAGGGCGCCTGAAGGCCATTGACGCTGAATTTGGTTTCTATGGGCCGATAGGCTTTGATGTTGGTACGGCCATCGGTAACTTACTATTGAACTATTGCGGCCTGCCGGGGCTACTGGCACCGCGTGAGGCGGCGGTCGGGCGTGAGCGACGTCTGGAAGATATTCGTACGCTGTGGCAGACATTTTCCGCCCGTTTTCTGGCGTTGAGCGAAAGTGAAAGCCGCGATCCGTCACTGGCGGAATCGGGCTATGCCGCACTGTTTTTAGAGCAGGTGTGGTTGGATACCGTAGGCTATTGCGGAACCGAACTGATTCGTCGCACGATTGGGCTGGCGCATGTTACCGATCTGGAGAGCATTCAGGAAACGGAAGCACGTTTAGCGTGCCAGCGCCAGGCGATCTCACTTGGCAGAACGTTAGTGCTGGCGGCACCGCATATTGCGGATGTCGATGCGCTGCTGGCGCGTGTGCGACAAAGCGGTGCCTGATTAGCCGTACTCTGCACGTATTCGCTCCCATTGCGTACCGCATGGGAGCGGCAACAGGCTATTTCTTCCCTTTATTCATCATCGCCTGCAAATTCGCGAACGGATTATGGGTGGCAACCCCAACATCCTTCTGCGCATCTTCACCTGCAACGACGGTCGAACCGTAGATATCTGCCTCGGTATATTTTGAATGCTCATGATCGTGGCAGTAGAGGCACAGCATTTCCCAGTTACTGCCGTCTTCCGGGTTATTGCTGTGATCGTGATCGATATGGTGAACGGTTAATTCACGCAGGTTGGAATAGACGAATTCGCGTGAACAGCGACCACATACCCACGGGAAAAGTTTGAGCGCTTTTTCGCGGTAGCCACTTTCGAGTCTGGCGTAGTTCTTGGGGATGTAAGCCATGTGTCAGGTTTCATTCAGAAGGAAAGATGATGTGATTTTACAACTGATGAGTATCTAAAAGAAAGAACAGGCCGCCATATTGGCGGCCTGATTTTATTTATGCGGTTTCGGTTTTTCTTTCTGGCTGCGTGATTGGCGCAGGTTTGTTGGCGGCCAGTGCGTCGGGCGCAAAGTCATCCACGTTGATAGAACGCAATCGGCTGGCTTCGGCTTTGGTCAGGATAGTCGCTTCTTCTGCGGTAATCTGGCCCTCCACCAGCGCCTGTTCGGCCAACTGATCCAGCCGCATGAACGGTAGCGGTTTATCGCTGGCTTTCGCCAGACGTTGATAAATCGGCTCGGCGGCGATGATATCCAGAAGTGCTTCTTCCAGCAGCCCGACAGGGTTGTGTTCGCTGGCGACCAGATATTGGCCGCGCCCCAGACGGCTACGGGTTTCCGACGGCGTTTGCAGAATCTTCGCGACCTCATGGTCGAGGCGGTCAGACGGCGCAGCGCAGCGCAAACCCAGCGGGAAGATGATGAACGTCAGCAGCCCAGCTACGGCGCGATTCGGGAAGTTGCGCAGCAGATCGTCCAGCGCTTGCTCGGCCTGGTGCAGACTGTCCTGCACGCCCCAGTGCACCAGCGGTAAATCCGCTTTTTGACGCCCTTCGTCCTCGTAGCGTTTCAGCGTGGCGGAAGCCAGATAGAGCTGGCTGAGAATATCCCCGAGACGCGCCGAGATACGTTCACGACGCTTCAGGCTGCCGCCCAGCACCGCCATCGACACATCCGCCAGCAACGCCAGATTGGCGCTGAGTCGGTTGAGCTGCTGGTAATAGTGACGTGTTTTGTCGTTCACCGGGGCGCGACTCAGACGACCGTTGGTTAGCCCAAGCCAGAAGCTGCGCACCTGATTGCTGGCGACATGGCCGATGTGCCCGACCAGCGCACGGTCAAAGCGCGATACATTATTTTCCTGCGCGGCCGCCATCTCTTCCAACACATACGGGTGACAGCGAATAGCGCCTTGCCCGAATATGATCATACTGCGCGTCAGGATATTGGCCCCTTCCACAGTGATCGCGATCGGTGCGCCCTGATAGCTGCGCGCCAGAAAATTCGACGGGCCAAGGCAGATGCCTTTCCCCCCGGCGATATCCATCGCGTCCATTACGCTGCGCTGGCCGCGATGAGTACAGTGATATTTGACGATAGCGGAAAGCACCGCTGGTTTTTCGCCGAGCATGATGCCGCTGGTAACTAATGTCGCGGCGGCGTCCATGACATAAGCATTCCCCGCGATGCGTGCCAGCGGTTCCTCGATACCTTCCATCTTACCAATAGAAATTTTGAACTGGCGGCGGATGTGGGCGTAAGCACCGATGCCGAGAGCAATCGATTTCAGCCCGCCCGTAGAGTTGGACGGCAAAGTAATACCGCGCCCAACCGACAGACACTCCATCAGCATCCGCCAGCCCTGACCCGCCATTTTCGCGCCGCCGATGATGTAATCGAGCGGGACAAAAATGTTTTCCCCCTGCGTCGGGCCATTTTGGAACGGTACGTTCAGCGGGAAATGGCGGCGGCCGATTTTAACGCCATCGGTATCCGTCGGAATTAACGCACAGGTAATGCCGATGTCGTCTTCATCGCCTAACAGATGATCGGGATCGTACAGCTTAAACGCCAGTCCCAGCACGGTGGCGACTGGCGCGAGCGTGATGTAGCGTTTGTTCCAGGTCAGGCGCATCCCCAGAACTTGCTCGCCGTGCCAGTTGCCATAGCAAATAATACCGGTATCAGGAATCGACCCCGCATCGGAACCCGCTTCCGGGCTGGTCAGCGCAAAACAAGGGACTTCCTGACCGCGTGCCAGACGTGGCAGGTAGTGATCTTTTTGTGCTTCCGTGCCGTAGTGTTGCAGCAGTTCACCGGGGCCGAGCGAGTTAGGCACGCCCACGGTGATTGCGACAATACTGGAAACGCCCGCCAGCTTTTGCAGCACCTGCGCCTGCGCATAGGCAGAGAATTCCAGCCCGCCGTATTGTTTTTTGATGATCATCGCGAAGAAGCGGTGTTCTTTTAAGTATTCCCACAGTTCCGGTGGAATATCGGCGCGTTCGTGGGTGATCTCAAAATCATTTGCCATCCGGCAGGCTTCCGCGACCGGCCCGTCGATAAACGCCTGTTCTTCGGCGGTTAACTGTGGGCGTGGGTAATGATGCAGTTTTTGCCAGTCCGGCGTGCCGCGAAACAGGTCACCTTCCCACCAGGTGGTTCCGGCATCGATCGCCTCTTTTTCCGTGTTTGACATCGGCGGCATGACCTTCTGGAACATGCGCAGTGCAGACGCGGAAACCAGCCTTTGCCGCAAGGCGGGAACCGTAATTGGAATCAGCAGAATCACGAGTGGCACCATCAGCCAGACGGGCCACAGCAGCATGGCAGACATAGCGGCAAAGTAGGCCAGCAGGAGGGCGCTACCGAGCAGCAAACTGAGCCGATGGTAAAACATCGCTCCGATGATAATCAGTAGGAGAAGGATACTGACAGCAACCATAACGTGTCTCCAGCATTGTGATTGAATGAGAGGGCTTCCCCCTCCACCGCATGTTGCATAGCGTGGAAAGCGACGGCCACGTTCATCAGCGAAATAAGGCGTACCAGGTCAAAGTGATAAGAGGTCTGACCTGTTGTTTATATTTGTTGTAGTTTATCTGATTATTTTTATCAATTTGTTTACATCATAATTACAACTTACTTCACAAACCAAGTGGCAGTCGCGTATTTTCTGACGGACGTCAGCGATCCTAGCGATCCCGTCATTAGGCGCTTCTCGCTGTTTGCCCGATCCGCTACACTGCACGGCAGAAGATGATACTGTCACCAGACAAAATGAGAGGATTCCATGTATCAGGATTTAATCCGTAGTGAACTGAAAGAAGCGGCAGAAACACTGAATAATTTTTTGAGTGATGATGCGAATATTCAGTCGATTCAAAATGCTGCGGTGCTGTTGGCTAATGCTTTTAAAGCGGGTGGTAAAGTGATCTCCTGTGGTAATGGTGGCTCACACTGCGATGCCATGCATTTTGCTGAAGAACTGACAGGGCGCTACCGTGAAAATCGTCCAGGCTACCCCGCCATTGCGATCTCTGATCCGAGCCACCTGTCCTGCGTCAGTAATGATTTTGGCTACGATTTTGTCTTCTCTCGTTACGTCGAGTCGCTGGGGCGTGAAGGTGATGTGCTGCTGGGGATTTCTACTTCAGGTAATTCCGGCAATATCATTAAAGCGATTGCTGCGGCGAAAGCGAAAGGCATGAAAGTCATTACGCTGACCGGGAAAGATGGCGGCAAAATGGCAGGTTCAGCCGACGTGGAAATTCGTGTTCCGCACTTCGGTTATGCTGACCGCATTCAGGAGATCCATATCAAAGCGATCCATATCCTGATTCAGTTGATTGAAAAAGAGATGGCGGCTCAGTAAGCCGCATGGATAAACCCTAATAAATGATGGGGAAGGGTAAAAAGTAAGATGTGTGAACTGCTGGGGATGAGCGCGAATGTACCGACGGATATCTGCTTTAGTTTTACCGGGCTGATACAGCGCGGTGGGAATACCGGGCCGCACCGGGATGGCTGGGGAATTACCTTTTATGAAGGGAACGGCTGTCGTACGTTTAAAGATCCGCTGCCAAGCTACAGCTCACCAATTGCCCGACTGGTACAGGATTACCCTATCAAATCGTGTGCGGTGGTTTCACACATCCGCCAGGCGAATCGTGGTGCAGTGGCGCTGGAAAATACCCATCCTTTTACCCGTGAACTGTGGGGGAGAAACTGGACGTTCGCCCACAATGGTCAACTGAAAGGCTACCATTCCCTGAAAACGGGCATGTTTCGCCCTGTCGGCCAGACGGACAGCGAGTTTGCGTTCTGTTGGCTGCTCTCCCAACTGTCTGAACGCTATCCGCGCACGCCGGGCAACTGGCCTGCGGTATTCCGCTATATCGCCAAACAGGCGGATGTCTTGCGGGAGAAAGGCGTGTTTAATATGCTGCTGTCGGATGGGCGCTTTGTGATGGGGTACTGCTCAACCAAACTCTACTGGATCACCCGTCGCGCGCCGTTTGGGAAAGCGACGCTGTTGGATCAGGATGTGGAGATTGATTTTCAGCAGCAGACGACACCGAATGATGTCGTCACCGTGCTGGCGACGCAGCCGCTAACGGGCAACGAAACCTGGCATCAGATCATGCCAGGCGAATTCGTTCTATTTTGTTTCGGCGAGCGCATACTTTAACGTCGGCTGGCTGGTCATCAACGGTGGGTTAACGACGTATTGCCCGTTAAACACCGTGATGGCTGGCGGCTGATTGTGGTGATTAAAATAGGCATACCCCGGCTGAAGCTGTTTCCAGAAGCTGGCGTAAGTGGAATTACGGTGGCGTTGCATGTTCTGTTCCGTCATACGGAACGGGTAGATAGCGATATCAATCTTCGCTTGCCCGTTGCGTAATGCCGCTTCAGCATAGCGATAAATCTCATCCATGTAGGTGTTGGTCATGGCATAGCAGCCAACCGACACACATTCGCCGTGGATCATTAAATAGCGGCCAGAATATCCCTGTGATTTATCATACTCGTTGGGAAAACCGATATTGATCGCCCGGTAATAGTGACTGTCTGGCTTGAGCTGATGCAGATCGACCTGATAGAAACCTTCCGGGCTTTTTAAATCGCCTTCAACGCGTTTTGGCCCTAAACCGCCCGAATATTTACAGATCGGATAGTGTTCCAATAAACGATATTCGTTACCGACTTTCGCATAAAGTTCGAATATTCGCTCTTCTTTAAAGATCTGAATATAGATCGGAGAGCCTAATAATTGCTGTTTTAATTCTTTTGCTATCGGCGCGAGCGGCGGGGAGGTCTCGCTGGCGGCGCTGGTAACAACAAGAGAAGGCAAAAAAAACAACATCGCAAACGACAGCGCGATTTTTTGCATTATGGTTCCTGATAATAAAATTGCCTACTACACACGGCATCCGCATCGCGCTACTGGTGTTTTAGCGAAAGTGTTGGAACAGCCGTTATCGATATATATTGCGTCGCTGAATAAGTAACGACGAAAACGAAATCACATTATCACTGGTTTCATATTAATCAAGCGTTGAAAAGCGCTAAGAAATAACATTTACAAAAAACGGCCCGAAAGGATGCAGGCCGCTCAAATTTGAGGTCTTTATTGCGGGGGAAAACGCCTTAGGCTCGGGTCGCTTCGATCATCATAATGTCGGTGACGAAGGAACCGTCTGCCTGTACCTCAAAATGCTGCACAACCTCGTCCGGCAGCGTTTTTTGCAGTTCACGAATCGCCACAGTGAAATGTTCTGGCGTACGCATCCGTGCGATCCAACTACTGAACTCCAGCGTCAGTCTGTCGCTGGTCACGTTACGCACGATGAACCCCGCTTCCGCCAACAGACTTAACCATTCGCCGGGCGCGTAATTGCGTACGTGCGAGGTGTCGCGCAACTTCTCTACCGTTTGCAAATAGCTGTCCAGCAGCGGATGACCGGGCGACACGACATCCATCATGATAACGCGCCCACCCGGTTTCAGGACGCGCCGCATTTCCCGTAACGCTTGCCCAACATCATGCCAGTGGTGAGCGGAATAACGGCTGATGAGGATGTCTGCACTGCCGTTGTCGAACGGTAAAGACTCGGCTACGCCTTGCTGTACACGGATATTCTTCAGCCCTTTTTGTGTCGCAGCCTGACTGACGACCTCTAACATTTGGGAAGACAGGTCATAGGCGACCACCTCTGCGACGGCCTGCGCGGCGACGAAACTGGCATGCCCGGCACCGCAGCCAACGTCGATCACATGCGCTTGCGGGAACGGCGCTAATAACGTGGCCAGTCGGGTTAAATCCTCGCCTTGTGCATGTACCGCGCTGGTTAAATAGTTTTGTGCCTGTGAACCGAACTGGTGTTCGATGCGCTGATTATGATTCTGTTTTTCTGTCATCATTGCTCTCGCTTTACCTGAGTTGTTTTTGATTCATCATGGTTAAAAGGCGGCGCGCCAGCCACTCAAGAAGACGTCGGTCTGAGAACACTATAATGAGGAGAAAATACGGGTACAATATGAGCATTTATACGGGTATAAAATACTCCCTGTTTGCTTAACACCTCTTTCGCTCATGCTGATGTCATCTCAAGTTACCTGAGTGAACGGGATAAAAAGGACACCTTACTGATGTCTGCAAATTCGTTTATGTCTGGCAATTCTCTGAGTGGCCCAAAAGCGCTGGGAGCCTTTTTACGAGCGCTACGTGAGCGTACATCGCCGGAGGTGGTCGGACTGCCTGCATCCGGGCGACGACGTACCAGCGGATTACGTCGCGAGGAACTGGCGCAAATCGCCCGCATCAGCACTACATGGTATACCTGGCTTGAACAGGGGCGCGAGGTGTCGGCTTCCGCCTCGGCACTTACCCGCTTATCGCTGGCGTTAAAGCTGGAGCCTGCTGAGCGTGACTATCTTTTTAGCCTTGCTGACGTGAAGGATCCCCAGAAGCAAAATAGGACAATACCGCTGGATGCAAACGTTGTCGCCAGCCTGCATCACATTACTTGCCCTGCGTATTTGTTGGATGGTTGCTGGAATATGCTGGCGTGGAATGCGCCATCGGAACAACTGTTTGCCGGATGGTTAGAAAACGATCCTGAACCGAACCTGCTGCACTTCATGTTTCTTAATCCATTGGCACGTTCATTGGTGGTGGAGTGGCCGGAACGAGCAAAACGGGTGGTGGCGGAGTTTCGTGCGGAATCCAGTCACTACGCGTCTACCGAGGCTGTCCGGCACGTTGTGATGGCGCTGTGTAAAGAAAGCCGTGAGTTTGCTCTTTGGTGGTCGCAGCAGGCGGTAACCGCTCGTGAAGGCGGTGAACGACGTTTCCACCATCCTTTGTTGGGGGATGTGGCCTACCATCAACAGACTTTCCATCCTGCCGGACATGGCGAAATTAAGCTGGTGATGCTGATCGAGCAGTAAACGCCGCACGTATCGCGCAGGCTTGTCCATCCTAATTTTAATCTGTATATTTATACAGTATCATGGGAGGGTGGTATGCGCAAAATCATTCATGTTGATATGGACTGCTTCTACGCCGCAATTGAGATGCGTGATAACCCGCGCCTGCGTGATATTCCTCTGGCGATTGGTGGGAGCGCCGATCGGCGTGGTGTGATCAGCACCGCTAACTATCCTGCCCGACGCTACGGCGTCCGTAGCGCGATGGCGACGGCAACCGCTTTGCGCTTGTGTCCACACCTCACCTTGTTACCCGGACGCATGGAGGTATATAAGTCCACCTCGCGCCAAATCCGCGCTATTTTCGCCCGCTACACCTCGCTGATCGAGCCGCTTTCTCTGGATGAAGCCTATCTGGATGTAACCGATAGTCCACACTGCAACGGTTCGGCGACGCGCATTGCCGAAGAAATCCGCCGAACCATCGCGCATGAGCTGAATCTGACGGCCTCAGCCGGGGTTGCGCCAATCAAATTTCTGGCGAAGATTGCCTCTGAGTTAAATAAGCCGAATGGACAATATGTGATCGCGCCGGATCAGGTGGATGATTTCCTGCTGACGTTGCCGCTGGAGAAGATCCCCGGCGTCGGGAAAGTGACGGCAAAACGTCTCGAAGAGCGCGGTCTGCGCACCTGTGCGGATGTGCGGCTTTATGCACTGGCGGATTTGCTAAAAGCGTTCGGCAAGTTTGGGCGTGTGCTGTGGGAACGGTGTCAGGGGATTGATGAGCGACGGATTTCACCCGATCGGCTGAGAAAGTCAGTTGGTGTGGAGAAGACGCTGGCGCAGGATATTCACGACTGGAAACAGTGTGAAAATCTGATCGAACAGCTTTATCAGGAACTGGAAATCCGGCTGAAGCGGGTGAAGCCCGATCTGCATATTGCGCGTCAGGGGGTAAAGCTCAAGTTTGATGATTTTCAGCAAACCACGCAGGAGCATGTGTGGCCAGTGTTGAATAAACAGGATCTCTTGAAGATCGCCCGACAAACCTGGCAGGAGCGGCGTCAATCCAGAGGTGTGCGGCTGGTGGGGCTGCATGTGACGTTGCTTGATCCACAGATTGAGCGGCAACTGGTATTGGATTGGGGATAAAGCGGTTGGGTTGATAAAAAAGGCGACGGATCTTCGTCGCCTTTTTATCACGGCATGATTACGCGCGTGGCGGAATCGCTTTCAGTAGTGCTGTCAGCAATTTCCAGTACAGATCGACGCTGCCGATATGCACCTGTTCATCTGGCGAGTGCGGCCCGGTAATGGTCGGCCCGATGGAAACCATATCCATGTTCGGGTACGGCTTTTTGAACAGACCACACTCCAGACCAGCATGAATCACCATGATGTTCGGCGTCTTGTTGAACAGCTTCTGATACGTTTCGCGCACCAGTGCCATGACCGGCGAATGCGCATCTGGCTGCCAGCCTGGGTAGCCACCTTTGGGTGATGTTTGCGCGCCAGCCAGTTGACCTAGCGCTGTCAGCGTACCCACAACGGCGTCTTTACCGCTGTCGATCAGCGAACGGATCAGGCAGATAATTTCTGCGCGATCGTTTTCCATCGTGACAACGCCAAGGTTCAGCGACGTTTCCACCACGCCTTTGACCTCGTCGCTCATGCGGATCACGCCGTTCGGCGTCGCGTTGAGCAGCGCTAACAGGCGATCGCGGCTGTCCTGCGTCAGCGGGTGATCATTGCTGTCGCTGGCTTCCACCAGCACGGTCAGGTTTTTCTCAACGGCAGCCAGTTCATTCTTCAGCACCGCCAGATACTCCAGGCTCAGCGTTTTCAACTGCTCGACGTTTGCGGCAGGCAGAGACAGCGTCGCGAAGGCTTCACGCGGAATCGCATTGCGCAGCGTTCCGCCATTGAGATCGAGAATACGGATATCCAGTGCTTTCGCCTGCTCGAACAGGAAACGCGCCAGCAGCTTGTTGGCGTTGCCCAATCCCAAATGGATATCGCAACCGGAATGACCGCCTTTCAACCCTTTAATCGTCAGCTTCACCGTTTGGTAGCCCGCGGGCGGTACTTCGCGCACCAGCGGCAGACGGGTGATGAAATCAATACCACCGGCGCAACCCATGTAGATTTCGCCTTCTTCTTCCGAGTCGGTATTGATCAGGATTTCGCCCTGAAGCCAGTTTGGTTGCAGGCCAAACGCGCCATCCATACCCGCTTCTTCCGTCATCGTCAGCAGCACTTCCAGCGGGCCGTGCTCGACGCGTGGATCGGCCAACACGGCCAGCGCAGAGGCCATACCGATACCGTTATCCGCACCCAGTGTGGTGCCGCGTGCTTTCAGCCATTCACCGTCAACATAAGGTTGGATCGGATCGGTGGTGAAATCGTGTACGGTGTCGTTGTTTTTTTGCGGCACCATGTCCAGATGTGCCTGTAATACCACAGGTTTGCGATTTTCCATGCCCGCCGTTGCCGCTTTGCGCAGCAGAATATTACCGACCTGATCGCGCTCGGCATGAATGCCTTTCTCTTTAGCCCATTCCAGTATGTGCGCGGCCAGCGCTTCTTCATGGTAAGACGGGTGTGGGATAGAACAGATTTTGGCGAAAATATCCCACAGAGGCTGGGGAGAAAGTTGAGACAATTCAGACACTATGTAGTCTCCTTTTCGCCCCCGCATTCGCATTCTGGCGTACAGGGGCGACAGGTTAAAAGTTGAACGTAATGAGCCACGTAACATGGCGTGTCATAACAGAATATCATTTTCCATCGGCACTGGGGAAATTGCCGTCTGCCTCGTCTTATTCTCTTGCTGCAATATGAACCAGAGTATTTGGCAGGGTGCAGATTGACAGGAAAAACTCGGTTCCGACGTTGAGAAAAACTGGTTTTTATGTTGTTGGCTATCTATAATCTCGCGCAACCTTTTTCCCCCCTCAGACTCAAATTAAGCCGATTTTTATTCGGCTGGGATATATTTTATGAGCGAAAAGTACGTCGTAACCTGGGATATGTTGCAAATTCATGCCCGCAAACTGGCACAGCGTTTACTGCCTGCCGATCAATGGAAAGGCATCATTGCCGTTAGTCGCGGTGGTCTGGTGCCTGGTGCGCTGCTGGCGCGTGAGTTGGGCATTCGTCACGTTGATACCGTTTGCATCTCCAGTTACGACCACGACAACCAGCGCGAAATGAAAGTCATCAAGCGCGCCGAGGGAGATGGCGAAGGCTTTATCGTGGTGGACGATCTGGTTGACACGGGCGGTACGGCGAAGGCGATTCGTGATATGTACCCGAAAGCGCACTTTGTGACCATCTTCGCCAAGCCAGCCGGTAAGCCACTGGTTGACGACTATGTGATTGATATTCCGCAAGATACCTGGATTGAACAGCCGTGGGATATGGGCGTGGTGTTTGTACCGCCGTTGTCTGGCCGTTAATCGATTTCCTGCAATGCCCGGTTTAGCCGGGCATTGTTGTTTTTGTATCACCGCAGTTTTTGAACGATCGTGTGTTTCTGCCGTTGGTATTTGTCTTCTCTGGCCTGAGTTCGTTACACTTTAGTGGGTGACGAAAACCTCATCTACTGCCCGCTAACTGCGGTTTATATTAACGGAGGCCGCTGTGGCGCAAGCTAACCTGTCTGAAACGCTATTCAAACCCTCTTTCAAACATCCAGAAACCTCGACGTTGGTTAGACGTACCCGTAATAGCCAGGAAGCACAGAGGCTGCATTCTACGCTGGAAGGGGAGAAGACCCGCAGTTGGTATCGGATGATCAACCGGCTGATGTGGATTTGGCGTGGTGTCGACCCATGGGAGATCGAGGACGTGCTATCACGCATCGCTGCCAGTCAAGCCGACAGAAGCAACGCGCAATGGCTCGATACGGTGATCGGCTACCGAGGCGGTAACTGGATTTATGAATGGGCGAAGCAGGGCGCAGATTGGCAACAGCGGGCAACCGAAAGCCGTGATGATATGCAGATTGGACAGTACTGGCTGAAGGCTGCGAACCTCTACAGCATCGCCGCGTATCCGCACATTAAAGGTGACGAACTGGCGGAACAGGCACAAACGCTGGCAAACCGCGCTTATGAAGAAGCGGGAAAATATCTGCCTTATGAACTCAAAGAACTGACTTTCCCGATTACGGGTGGCGGCACGCTGACCGCTTTTCTGCATATGCCATCGCAGGCGAAAGCGCCTTTCCCTACCGTGCTCATGTGTGGCAGCCTGGAAACGTTACAGAGCGATTATCATCGCCTGTTTCAGGACTATTTTGCGCCAGCGGGCATGGCGATGCTAACGATTGATGTGCCGTCTGTGGGGTTCTCTTCCCGGTGGAAATTGACTCAGGACTCCAGTTTTTTGCATCAACAAGTCCTGCGAGCGCTGCCGGACGTACCGTGGGTCGATCACACCCGTGTTGTCGCATTTGGTTTCCGCTTTGGTGCCAATATCGCAGTGCGGCTAGCGTATCTGGAATCGCAGCGCTTACGTGGCGTGGCCTGTCTTGGCCCCATGGTTCACCATCTGTTAAGTGACTCAGAGCGTCAGCAGCAGGTGCCGGATATGTTTATGGACGTGCTGGCGAGTCGGTTGGGCATGCCATTCTCGACGGACGCCTCGTTAAGAGTAGAGCTGGGACGCTATTCGTTAAAAACGCAGGGGCTGTTAGGGCGACGCTGTCCTACACCGATGCTGGCAGGTTACTGGGAGAACGATCCGCTATGCCCAAAAGAAGAGGCCAGCCTGATTGTGAATTCATCCGCACAAGGGAAGCTGCTGCCGGTTAATTTCTCGCCAGTGTACCAGAACTTTGACCGCGCACTACAGCAAATTAGCAGATGGTTGCAGGATAACGTGTAGAAAGGCAGGCGTAATGTACGATCTGTGCAGGGCGAATCTTCTCGGCACAGATCGTTGTTTCTGCCAGATGATAACCGCTGATTACATGATCTTTTTGGCGTAACAAGGTTTGTCCATATCAATCACCTCAACCGTCACCGACAGATTCTTCAACCCAAGTGCTTCGATCTTCTGAAGTACCAGATTGGAGAGATGGCTTTTTTGCTCTCCCGTCCGTCCAGAAAGCACCTTGATTGCCACATGAATAAAGCTGGCTCGTTCACCACCTGTTGTATAGCTATCGTAAGAAAGGGATCTGACTTTGATGTCGCTGCCGTCGCGTGCAAATAAACCGGATTCGAGCGCACCGCGATAGAGTGCAGAGAGCAGGGCATTTGCATCAATGTTTGACGAATGTTCGGCGATACAATGTGGCATAAGGTGTCACTTCTTAATGAACGGAAACGCGGAGACCAGAGTATTGAATACTTCGTATCGGGCGGCAATGCTTTCCTGCATGAATAAGAGTGGGGTCATGCAGGCAGTTGATAAATTGCCATTCTCTGCTAAAAAGAAGGTTCAACCAAAGGAGATCGTAGATGATATTACCGAGTGGACACTCCAAAAGCCGACTCATGAAAAATTTCACGGCACTGGGGCCTTATATACGCGAAGCACAGTGTGAGCATACCGCGTTCTTCTTTGATTGTCTGGCGGTCTGCGTCAACATCAAGCCTGCGCCGGAAAATCGTGAGTTCTGGGGCTGGTGGCTGAATTTGGAAAATACCGATAAAGGCTTTACCTATGACTATCACTACGGCCTGTTTGATAAACAGGGCAACTGGCGTGAGGAAAAAATCAAAGATAAAGCTGTAATGGAACAGGTGGAAAACGCCAAACAGGCTTTCCATGTTCGACTGGAGAAACAAATTAACGCGCTGGAACCCGCCTGTACTCTCGCCGCACGACCGTGAGGCTTCTCTGACGATCCCCGATTTATTCGCAGGTTTTCGCGTTGTGCCTGTTGGCATAACGCGTCTGTCCTGCTACAACGTTTTCCTTATTCTTATTTTTTGACATCCAACGGCAGAGAAATTATGAGCGGCAGCCAGACTTTGGTTGTGAAACTGGGCACCAGCGTGCTAACGGGCGGTTCGCGCCGTCTTAACCGTGCCCACATTGTTGAACTGGTGCGCCAGTGCGCGCAGCAACATGCGGCAGGGCATCGGATTGTTATTGTCACCTCTGGGGCGATTGCCGCCGGGCGTGAACATTTGGGTTACCCCGAACTCCCGGCCACGATTGCGACCAAACAACTGCTGGCCGCCGTGGGGCAAAGCCGTCTGATTCAACTGTGGGAACAGTTGTTTTCCATCTACGGTATTCACGTCGGGCAGATGCTGCTGACGCGTGCGGATATGGAAGATCGTGAGCGTTTCCTCAACGCGCGCGACACAATGCGGGCGCTGCTGGATAACAACATTGTTCCGGTGATTAATGAAAACGACGCGGTTGCGACTGCTGAGATCAAAGTGGGTGACAACGACAACCTGTCTGCGCTGGCGGCGATTCTGGCTGATGCGGATAAATTGCTGCTGCTGACCGATCAGGCTGGGCTATTTACCGCCGATCCGCGCAATAATCCGGATGCGGAGTTGATCCGTGAAGTGACTGGCATCAACGATGCGCTGCGCAGCATTGCGGGTGATAGCGTGTCTGGCCTCGGAACGGGCGGGATGTCGACCAAATTACAGGCTGCCGATGTAGCCTGTCGTGCGGGGATCGACGTAGTGATCGCCGCAGGCAGCAAGCCGGGTGTGATCGGTGATGTGATTGCCGATATTTCCGTCGGAACGCGTTTTCATGCACTGGATGCGCCGCTGGAAAGCCGCAAACACTGGATTTTTGGTGCACCACCGGCCGGAGAAATCACCGTCGATGACGGCGCGCTCTCTGCGATCCTCGAACGCGGTAGTTCGCTGCTGCCTAAAGGCATCCGCACGGTAGAGGGCAATTTCTCTCGTGGCGAAGTGATCCGCGTGCGTAGTCTGGCGGGGCGCGATGTGGCGCATGCCGTGACGCGTTATAACAGCGATGCACTGCGTATGATTGCCGGACACCATTCACAACAAATTGCCGAGATTCTTGGCTACGAATATGGTCCGGTGGCTATCCACCGCGACGATATGATTATCAATTAAGGAGTTCGCGATGCTTGAACAAATGGGTAAAGCGGCAAAAGCGGCCTCTTATCAGTTAGCGGTCTTGAGCACGGCTCAGAAAGATCGTGCGCTGCTGACGATTGCGGATTTGCTGGAAGCCGAGAGTGCGGTGATTCTGGCGGCTAACGCGCTGGACTTAGCCGATGCGCGTCAAAATGGCATGAGTGATGCGTTGCTAGATCGGTTGCTCTTAACGCCGGAACGGCTGAGCGCGATTGCCGCCGATGTTCGTCAGGTCTGTCGCCTGACCGATCCGGTGGGGCAGGTGATTGACGGCAGCATGCTGGATAACGGGCTTAAGCTTGAGCGTCGTCGTGTGCCGCTGGGCGTGGTCGGTGTGATTTATGAAGCGCGCCCTAACGTCACTATTGATGTCGCTTCTCTGTGCCTGAAAACGGGCAATGCGGTGATTCTACGCGGTGGCAAAGAGACGTACCGTACCAATGCGGCGACGGTAAAGGTGATTCAGCAGGCGCTGTCGCAGTGTGGCCTGCCTGCCGCAGCAGTACAGGCGATTGAAAGCCCGGATCGTGAACTGGTCAATCAACTGCTAAAACTCGATCGCTACGTGGATATGCTGATCCCACGCGGTGGTGCAGGTTTGCACAAGCTGTGTCGTGAACAGTCGACGATCCCGGTCATCACCGGTGGTATCGGCGTTTGCCACATCTATGCGGATGACAGCATTGATTTTGACAAGGCGCTGACAGTCATTGAAAGCGCCAAGGTGCAGCGTCCTAGTGCCTGCAACAGTCTGGAAACACTGCTGGTGAATCAACATATTGCTGCTCGTTTCCTACCAGAGCTGAGCAAAAAAATGGCCGCGGCGGGTGTGACGCTCCATGCGAGTCCTTCAGCGATGCCTTATCTGACCGGTGGTCCGGCAAATGTTGTGGCTGTGGAAGCGGCTAACTACAACGATGAATGGCTTTCCAACGACCTGAACATCACGTTGGTGGACGATTTGGATGCGGCGGTTGCTCATATTCGCGAACACGGTACACAGCACTCTGATGCGATTCTAACGCGCTCCCTGAGCAACGCAGAGCGCTTCGTGCGTGAAGTGGATTCCTCTGCGGTGTATGTCAACGCGAGTACGCGCTTCACTGACGGTGGCCAATTTGGATTGGGCGCAGAAGTGGCGGTCAGTACCCAGAAACTGCATGCGCGCGGCCCTATGGGGCTGGAAGCGCTGACTACTTACAAGTGGATTGGTTATGGTGACGATCTGATTCGTGCCTAATCACCAATGGCTGCGCATATAAACCGTATGCGCAGACCTATCCTTGATCCACTACTTCTCACTTCAACCTGTTTTATTTTAATTATTTTTCCAATGATGATTTCTGCTACATCATCGTTATTCAAATTAACGTTAAATAAGTCTTACGGGCGTAATAAATATCGTCACCATAAAATACTCGCCAAATAGTAACAGGCCATGCTTTGTGCGATATATTCACAAATACATAGCCTGTCTTACTCTCGGAGAATAAAACGTAATTATTTATCCTCTGTTACAAGAACACATTATTTCATATTAATGCTGGTATTTATCTGCGGCTTCACGAGCCTGTTTTTCTGCACGGCTGTTAAAGTTATCCGCTTTAGCTTTGACGTCAGCCCAGCCTTTTTCGGCATCTTTCCTGGCTTTGGATTCTTGGGATTTTAAATCAGCGTTGATTTTATCAGCCTTTTCTCTGGCTTCTGGCTCTCTTGACTTCAGATCCGCGTTGAAGTCATTCGCTTTTTCTCGCGCCTTAGCTTCTTGTTCATGTGCCTTTGTTCGTGCTTCTGCTGCCTTCTCTCTTGCTTCAGCACGATCGTGGCTGATGGCTGACTCCACTGACGCCCGAGCGGAATCGAGGTCATTTGCTGCCGCCATGCCAATGTAACTGGTTCCCAGTAATAAGCCTAAAAACAGTGGTTTCATATTCATGGTTTATTTCCTCTTACAGCGCTTTATGACTACGCTAACAATAATTTTGCTATCAGCATGTGTTATTGAAAGCCTCACGTTAAGACAGCCTCCTTGTCGTCCCGGTCGTTCAAGTAAAGCAAAATAGAAAATAAAAAGAATAGGGAATTATCCTAAACAGTACACATCGGTACTGTTATGTGTGGGTTTATATTGGGATGGAAAAAATATGTTTTTATTACAAAAAGCACTCTTTTATAGCTTCAATATCATCGGTATTTTCACATAATAAAGTATTATCTTTCAGGACCTTCTCCCGAAAAAGTGCATAATTGAGGATGCGTAACCATCAGGCATATCCGTTAAGCCGAAAAGATATAGCATATGATTTTATTAGTACGGAAAATTATCAGAAATCCCTTATCAACGTAAGGATGATGATAAAATCGGCAGACGATCGCCAAACGCTTGACTTGACGTACCATTATCACTAATTTGTCACCCCGTAGTTCACGTCTGGCTCTCGTCACGACGATTTAAAAGCCGATATAGCTCAGTTGGTAGAGCAGCGCATTCGTAATGCGAAGGTCGTAGGTTCGACTCCTATTATCGGCACCATAAAATCAATGAGTTACGTATATTTTAGGTTGCTTACGCTGTACCCTAAAACATTATGTAACGGCGTATGTAAGTAAATTCTGTCAACTCAGATCAACACTCTTTATAGATGAATGACGCCTATATTGCGAAATCGATCGTGGCTTAGGTCTAGGAATCTCATCTGGTTTTTTCCTCAAGCTCTAGTGGGTAATCACTCCGCTCCCCTTGCTATGATGCTATTCCTGCTATTAATAGCGGAAATAGCAATCACTGAGGTCCAGCATTTTTATATAAGGGTATGTGAGTTTGCAAGTGACTACCTACCTCGCCGCCAACATCCCTGGATAATGTTTGGCAATAATGTCGTTCATCCGCTCGATCAAGTCGGGACGTTTAAAGATGAGATGCCCGGTGCCTTTCTGAAAGTAACGCACACTAAAATACTCATCTTCGTACTCCTGCTGATGGGGATTATCGCGGATATGATTCATCAGTCGGATGGTGACATCACCCCGATTATCAGGAATCGATTTGCCATCTAACAGATACAGCATACGTTCCAGATCTGCCAGTTGATCGCGTCGCCAGCCCCAGTTCAGGCCAAAGCCCCAACGGTTGTATGTCACCAGATTGCTGATGATGATTTTCTTGTCGAAGTAACAAGGGTGATTGGTCTTGTAATCCCACGATAACCCTTTGAATACGTTAAGCACGCCTCGCTCAAATACTTCTTGCTTGCTCCGATGAAGTTGCTCAAATGTACTGAGAATATTGGCTTCGCTGATGGCAGGTAGCTCTCCTTCATCCAGATTTTTATGCCACTGGCTACGCATTTCAGCATCCATCAGTGACAACATGCCGGATTTCAGCATCAGGTCACGCCAGATATTACGATCCAACGTGCGGGTGATGGCTGACATCGCTTTGTCTGGCGTTTCTGTCAGCCAGCAATCGTAGCGATGCCCTTGCTTTAATGCCCAGTCTTCGGCGGTGCCGCCACCGATAGTCGCCGTTAGCATTGAGATCGACTGTAGCTGATTAAGGAGTTGTTCTATCTGTTGTAGCGCAGCATCACGTCCGGTGACGATACGCTCAATGTTGGTCGAGCAAATCAGCTCGGTGTGTTTGGTTAACACCTCAGGTTCAGTTTGCATAGTTTGCGCTCCATACATAAAAAGCAAATGCGCCAACCGGTCAGGGCTGGCGCATTATGCATCGGAGAGAAGAATAAATAGATTTGGTGAGATGTAACTGGAAAGCGGCTCGCAATCTTTATGCCTTGAGCAAGCCGGTAGCGCGTCTGGCGCGGAGAACATCAACAGTGGTAAGAAACGGCGATTGCTCCTGCCAGTTAAAGCCGTTGCGATCAATGCGTACCAGTTCGTATTTTTCCACCAGAAAATTCACGGGATTGACCAACGTGACGCCAGCATCGATATGTTCCTGAATCACATTTTCCTCACAGAACGGTGTATCGTTCAGCGTGAGGCCGTAGTGCTTTTCCAGCAGGTAGGTCAGAAGCTGCTGCCAGACGGCTATAGGTGACGCACAGGGGTTATCCTCCCGTGGTGGGATTGCAGGTGTTGTTTGCATGGGAATTGTCTCTCAGGTTAAGTCGATAAAATTAGGGAAATGTCCAGAAGGGGGAGAGAAGCTGCGGGTTACTCTGCTACCGCAGAAGTTGGATAAATAACGATATACACGTAGCCAACACTGCCCAGCGTATCGGCTTCACAGGTCCATTCGTTGCAATGCAGCATGATGCTGCCCTGCTGGCGAGGATTCAGTTCACCTGTGCGTAGTTTCTGCTCCAACTGCTTAATCAGCTCAGGGAAGACGCGCTCCAGATTACGGGCTGCTGCCTTGCTAAAAGTACCGATAAAGCTGGCCCGGTCTGCCAGATAATACAAACGGTTACCTTCCTGAACCAGCCTAGCTCCGAATCGCGGCGTGATGGCACATTTTAGTCCCCATTCCGGGGTATCCGATGATGGCATGATGGTTTCCTTATAAAAACGCGGTAATAAATGTGGTTATCACAGCCAGCCGCGTTCAGCGAACGACACCACCTCAGCACCACCGACAACCAGATGATCGAGGACTCTGACGTCGAGCTGTGACAGCGCGTCTTTCAACTTGTCGGTGATATGACGGTCAGCCTGACTCGGCTCGGCACAGCCGGAAGGATGATTGTGTGCCAGTATCACGGCGGCGGCGTTATGACGTAGTGAAGCTTTGAGGATTTCACGCGGATGCACTTCGGTGCTGTTGATGCCACCCAGCGCGATAATTTCCTTTTCTATCAGGCGATGCTGGTTATCCAGATACAGCACCATAAAGACCTCGCGCTCCAGGCTACTGAGCTCTAGCATTAACCAGCTTTTGGTGTCTTCCGAGGTTTTGAACTGCCGCGCATTTTTACGCACGCGCTTTTCCAGCAGGCACAGTGCCATCTGGATGATGCGCTGTTCTCGACTTGGCATTGGTGGGGAAGATAAAAGGGATGACATGATATTGATTCCTTAATAAATAAAACGCCCCCGCTGCGTGAGCAACAGGGGCGGGAATGGACTAACGTTGAGTAGTTAACGCTATCACTAGCGTCGGGAAAACCAGCGCAGTACTTTGGCGAATACGGTTACACCGATAAACAGCCCTATCGGGATACCCAGAAACGGTGTCAGCACCACGCTGGCAACGCCTGCGGTTCCGCTGCCGGTGAGCAATCCTGCAACGGTGGCGATGACCAGGCCAATAAGGCTGTCCGAGATACCGGTTTTACTTAATACAATGACAACCACGACAATAACGAGGATGGCAATAATGGGCATGGGTTATCTCTCCCAATTATTCCCGGTGTGTCGTGACACACGACGCGATATCAGCCAGCACCTTCTGCACGTTTTTCTGCCTGGGCTCCCAGGCACCCACATGCTGGTCATTGAGATAAACGTCAAACTGCGTTGCGCTGCCAATCGCCCCAATAAACGCGAACCAGGCATTATCCGCATTACGCCATCCTAACGAGGACGGAATACCGTACTGTTGGTCATCGATAACGACGACGATAGACACCTCAGTGGAAAAATGGGAATCGACACCCTGCCTCCCTACAGGCGACACCGCCACGCTGTGTTGCAGCGTGTTGTCTTCGTCAGGGTTGCCGGTACAGTTAACGGTAAAGACACTGCCTTCGGTGTTGGCTATCCGATATTCGGTGACACCCTGACCGGAGTCGGCACTCCACAGGTTCGGTACAGCCTGTGCGGATAACGGCAACAGCAGTGCGCTTGCAAGCAGAAGTAAAGGAATATTTTTCATGCGGGTTCCTCTGTGTGAATGGACACGTCTCAGGGTCAGTAGCCGTAACGGCGGTGGTGCTCTTTGTTGAAGCCGTCTGCCAACCATTTACCCAGTTTCTGCTCCTGTTCACGTTTCTGTGCCTTAATTTCCGCCATCTTTTTCTGGTCGATACACTTTTCTGGAATGCTCAGTAATAACGTCGGCTGCTCGGGCTTGCCGTCGGCAAAATTGGCGTTGAAATAGACCTTTGTGTCGGTAATTTCATAGGTACAGTTGCTGGTTTTGTTACCACGATAGACCACCTCCAGGTCATCTGATGTTTTTGACCGCGTACTCATATTTACCCGAGAAAGGGTTTTGGCCTTTTTATTCGCCAGAAACAGTGGCCCGTAGCCATCTCTGACAAAAAACTGCTCAGTCCAGGGATAGTTAAAAATCGTTCTGCCTTTATAGGTCATGCGGATTAACTGGTCATCACTCAGCCCATCAGGGTTGGTCCAGCCAAGCCTTTTGAAGGTAAGCCAGGTGACCTGAGCAGGAAGCTCGGTTTCTGCCTGAGCGGAGAAGGTTGCCAGTAGCCCGATTATCAGCCATCCCCGTTTGCTCGGAAGGTAGGTAAACATCATCGTATCCTTTATGTTGAAGTCATCATGAATATCGTCAAGACAGGACTGTGCCTGTCCGTGACGCTAGGTGTGGTCCTTCACTGAACTGTCCGGTAACGGCCTCTGCGTGCCGCTACGGGTACTGTCCTTTTTTATCCGTCTTTCTGGTTTTCTCCGGTGCTGGCATCGCGTCCCTGACTTATGTGGTCGGAGACGTGCCGAAGGTGGTGAGTACGTCGTGAATAAAGCGAAAATGCGGCAATGCTGTGATGAAGCCGGATTGCGTGGTCAGGTGGCAGATATCATCGCGGCGCTGGAATGACTCGGTGGAAACCGTCACGCCGTAAATCTCGTGCAGCGGCAGGACCAGAAGATGCCCCAGCGACTCGGCCACCAGATACCATTCGCCATACAGGCAGATAAGCCGGTAAGGCGATAACCCGTCATAACGCTGACCGTCAGCCAGAATCGTGACGCGTAGCTGCTCGCCAATCGCTCTGGTCAGACGGTAAAAATGCCCCGGCAGCGTCGGTGTACCACGCAAGGGCGGATGCCAGACCAGACAGGGCGCGTCCTTACCGCTGTCCAGCAGGGTGTTAACCAACCGGTTATCCAGACCGGGAAACACGTTCTCCATCCCGGTCTGTCGGACAAACATCAGCACATCCTGCCCATGCCGTGCCGGGTTGTGGTGTTCCGGCAAACGGCAAAGACCGTTGCGGTATTCCAGGTCGAGATACATCAGCCGTTCACGGAAATCTCGCCGCAAGGTACGGGTTGAGACGCCGAACTCTGCCGCCAGTTTTCTGACGCTCAGTGTTTCGCCTGCCAGTAATCGGCTGATTATCAATGACAGCCTGACGGCCAGCCGGTCATATCGGCGGTCAGCCTGTGTCATGGTGCAGCCTCCTGAGGCAGTTAACGGAATGAAAGTCCTGTGATTACTTTAAAGAGGGGCGTGGTCAGGGTATGGACACTGTGAAAAATATTTTTATTTTCAGTAAGAAAGTCGGTGGGATGCGGCCTGAGAGAGAATTGAAGTGAACCGGTTATGAGGGTAAACACTAATGGTCGGACACTCCCTGTCCATGTGGTTACAGTGTGATAACACTCGGCACATCACTCACTGGCATGTCGCCAGCATGGTTTCCTCCATCACGACGAGTCACGTTAACCGAACCATAGGAATGTCCTCAGAAAAAGAATAAACAAAAGCCCTGGCGCAAAAGCGACAGGGCCGGACGGGATGGGAAAGCATAGGTATTGCCTAGAACAGCAGTGACCACAGTGAACGGGCAAGTGACACCACAGTTTGTTTGAGGCCGCCGATAAGTATTTTTAGTGGTGCGGGGACGATAGGTAGCGTAATAACGCTATCAAGTACGTCGCCGACCGACTGGGCAAAATCATCCCGAGCCCGGCTATCAATAGACACTGAACGCCAGTCGGGCTGTAAGCGGGCTGACAGCGGACTACTGGCCTTCGGCGGTAAACACTGAAACAGCGTCTCCACCATTGCTGCCATGCCCCAACCTGTTTTCACCGACACGGCGCAGACCGGATGGGTCGGAAAGAAAGTGGAACGCACGGCGACGCGCCGGGCATAGATATTACCGGACTGCTTTAATGAGGGTTGCTGTGACTCCCGGTCCCATTCGTGACTGGGCTCCAGTTTATCGACTTGATTCAGAACAAACAGTATCTTTTCACGGTAGCGCTCACCGATAACAGCGCGATAGATATGCTGGTCAATGGCAAGCGCCCGGTCATCTGCCTTGAGCAACCAGAGCACAATATCAACGCGGGGCAGCCAGTGCTGGTAGAGTGCAGTATAGTCATGATCCCGTTCCTCACTCTCACCGACACCGGGCAAATCAACAAATAGGATACCGCGTTGCCCTGATGACAGCCGAAGCGTAAGGGCTTGCCGGGTGCAGGCGCAGTTATCACTGACCGGGGACACGTCCCCCTGAAACAGCGCATTACACAGGCTGGATTTACCCGCACCGGTCTTTCCCATGATACCGACGATGGGTTCGTATTGGATCAGTTGTTCAATGTGGTCAATAACACGCTGGTGCAGGCTATCGGGCAATACTGACAGCGACGCCTGTATCTCGCGTAGGTTCTCGTGGTTGGGCATAAGATTTCTCAGACAGACAGAACGGTGTGGCGGCTATTGAAAACCGCCACAGATTGGGGG
>NZ_JSXC01000057.1 GCF_000803215.1 Pectobacterium fontis | reverse complement strand
TCTTGCGTAAATCAGGTAGACTATGTGATATCTGAATTAGTAGGCATCCCATCATGGCGTCGAGCATTATTTCACTGAAGTCTCATAATTCTTTCTCACTATCTGTTTCCGCATCTTGTATTAGGGTCGCGGATACTCAGGAGAAATTGATTGAAGGATGGCGCGTCGCCAGTGCATCGCAAGAACCTGTATTGTTGCTAGGGGAAGGAAGTAATGTTCTTTTTCTGGAAAATTTCTTAGGCACAATTCTGTTAAATCGGCTTAAGGGCATAAATATTCGAGAAGAAAGTGATGGCTGGTATCTTCATGTCGGTGCTGGTGAGAATTGGCATCACTTAGTTGAATATACGCTGAAGTGTGATATTGCTGGGTTAGAAAATCTCGCGTTAATTCCTGGATGTGTGGGGTCTGCACCGATACAGAATATTGGTGCGTACGGTATCGAATTTCAGGATGTCTGTGATTACGTTGAATTGTTGGATCTGAATGAAGGTAACGTCATACGGCTTACCTCTGAGGAATGCCAATTCGGTTACCGTGAGAGCATATTTAAGCATCAATACCGCTCTGGGTTTGCGATTACTGCGGTAGGGCTATTTTTAAAGAAAGACTGGAACCCAATACTGAACTATGGTGATCTGGCTGAACTGAACCCTGCAACCGTGACACCACAGCAGATATTTGATTCTGTATGCCATATGCGCCGAAGTAAGCTCCCCGATCCTGTTGTGACAGGTAATGCGGGTAGTTTCTTCAAAAACCCGATAATTACACAAGAGCATGCTGAGAGTATTTTACGACAGTATCCGAATGCGCCTCAGTATACGCAAGCTGATGGCAATGTTAAATTGGCTGCTGGATGGTTAATTGATCAATGCAAGCTTAAAGGATTTCAGCTCGGTGGTGCGGCTGTTCACGATAAACAGGCATTAGTTCTAATCAATAAAAATGATGCAAAAAGCTCGGATATTGTTGAATTGGCGCGCTATGTTCGCAATCAGGTTGCTGGTAAATTTTCCATATATCTGGAACCTGAAGTTCGCTTTATTGCTGCGTATGGAGAGGTCAATGCCATCGAGGTATTATCATGAAAGATATTACAGTCCCTCTTAAGTTAATAAAGACTCTCTCTGATGGTGAGTTTTATTCCGGTGAATTACTGGGCGAAATGATGGGAATGAGTCGAGCTGCAATTAATAAACATATTCAAACTATACGTGACTGGGGTATTGACGTATTTACTGTAACGGGTAAGGGGTATTCTTTACCCGCACCTATGCAGTTATTAGATGAAGATGCCATCTTCAAGCAGCTACCGCAAGGTGGAGTGATAGTGTTACCTGTTGTTGATTCTACTAATCAGTATATTTTAGAACGATTGGACACATTATCCTCCGGTGATGCATGTCTTGCTGAATATCAGCAAGCTGGACGTGGTCGGCGTGGACGGCAATGGTTTTCACCTTTTGGTGCGAATTTATACTTGTCCTTATATTGGCGCCTGGATCAAGGGCCGGCTGCAGCGGTTGGGGTTAGTTTGGTTATTGGTATTGTCATGGCTGAAGTGTTACATAAGCTTGGTGCTGATGGAGTTAGGGTTAAGTGGCCCAATGATTTATATCTGAAGGATAGAAAGTTAGCCGGTATTCTTGTTGAGCTGACCGGAAAAACGGGCGATGCCGCTAATTTGGTCATTGGCGCAGGGATCAATTTACAGATGAGAGAGCCTGCTCCAGATACCATTAATCAAGGTTGGATAAACTTACAAGAGGCAGGAATAGAGATTAATCGTAATACGCTCGCCTCGACTCTTATTTCTGAATTAAGAAATGCTTTAGCTATTTTTGAACTACAAGGCCTTGGACCGTTCATTTCCAGATGGGAAAAATTGGATAACTATTTCAATCGCCCGGTTCGTTTGATTATTGGTAATCGTGAAATATACGGAATTGATCGTGGAATAGACCGCCAAGGTGCACTCTTATTAGAAGTGGACGGTTCGATAACACCATATATTGGTGGCGAAATTTCTCTTCGCGGTGTATGAAAAAGGGGGGGGCTTTTTCATACACGAGTTTATTATCACTTTCTTAACCTGACATATTCTACGGCATGGTTAGCACTTTTAGTCATAATAAGGCTGGCTCTCTCCCGGGTTGGCAGGATATTTTCTTTTAAATTAAGTCCATTGATTTCCTGCCATAATTGAGAGGCTATACCGATGGCCTCTTGTTCTGTCAGCTTTGCATAATTATGGAAATATGAATTGGGATTTGAAAATGCACCCTGTCTGAACTTCAAGAATCGGTTTATATACCAAGACTGTAGCAGTTCTTCAGGTGCATCTACATAAATAGAGAAGTCTACAAAGTCAGACACGAAAACTCTATGTGGATCATGTGGATAGTCCATTCCACTTTGTAAAACGTTCAAGCCTTCTAATATTAAGATATCAGGTTGTTCCAATACTTTATTATTATTAGGAACAATGTCATATGTTAGATGGGAATACGTTGGGGCTGTAACTTGATGTGTTCCTGATTTGATATCAGAAACAAATTTTACCAGGCTATGCATATCATAGGACTGTGGGAATCCCTTTTTCTTCATCAAATCGCGTTCTTTTAGCACCTTATTAGGATGAAGAAATCCATCAGTTGTTATGAGTTCTACGCTGCGATGTTCTGGCCAGCGGCTTAGTAACGCTTGGAGTACGCGGGCCGTGGTACTTTTTCCCACTGCGACACTGCCTGCAATGCCGATTATGTAAGGTATTTTTTGCCCATCGGTCCCTAAAAACTGCTCAAGGACTGCCTGACGGCGTAAATTAGAACTGATATAGAAATTGAGCAGGCGGGATAGCGGCAGATAAATTTCCGCAACCTCGTCTAATGAAAGATCTTCGTTAATCCCTTTGAGCTTAACGATCTCTTCCTCTGTCAGCGTTAACGGCACAGAATCGCGCAAGGCTGCCCATTGGCTGCGGTTAAATTGTAAATATGGCGTGGCCAATGATTGCTCTTTATTGCTCATAAGTCGTGTTCTGCCTGCTTCACAGGTAAGAAAAGGGACTCTCAGCCCAGCAAGGAAACGGGCTACTCGTTTAGCCAACGCTGTGGCTGCGTCACCTTCTCTTAGGTAATAAATTTTTGATAATAGGCAGGTTAACACTTTGCTGATAGAAAGAAGAAGAGAAAATAGGTTCCGTACCCGATGCTTCGATGCTTGAGCATCGGGTATATGCTAACTGGCGGTTGCTTTAGCTCCACTATTCACGGCAAAAAGGCGCTTATAATAGATAGCGGTCGGATGATAATAACCATCGGGGGTGCTAGCATAGTCTGGCAATTCTCCCAGATGGCGATAGCCTAAAGCACGGTAAAATGCTTCTGCGGGGGAGCCTGCTTGAGTATCTAAGTAGAGTAGCCCCCTCTGTTGGAAAAGAGCGCTCTTTTCCAATACCTGAATGAGGTGTCGGCCTATTCCTGTTCTCCTTGTGCGACTATGAACCAATAATTTTTGAATTTCAGCCCTGTTTTTCCCGTTCGGTTTTTGACACAACTCGAGCTGTACGCTTCCGACGATGCCTTCCTCATCACATGCTATCCATAATATGCGTTCGCCATTAGCAATAGAGGGTTGCAGACTATGAAAATAGTCTATGGCCACTTTGTAAGAGAGTGGCGAGTGGTATCCCACAGACGCGCCTTTTTCTACCGCATCTATCAGTAGATTGGCCAGCTCTTCGCGATAGACAGGTAAGGTTGCTGCATTAAGTTGAATTGTTTTCATCACATGTTGCCCGTTCGACAGAAATTTATTTCTAACAAGCAAAATTTATTCCAAGTTTATTTTCGTAGGAAAGTGAGCGAAATAGCATCAGTCAGTGCTGGGCTGCTCTACTAAAGGGCAAAAAATGTATTTTTGGTGCAAAGGGAATGAGACTAGTTTTATGATGGTATCTTCATTTCGTTGGGCAATGCTGCTGGTTCTTTGTGCTAATTATTACCATCGTGCTAGATTTATGGGGTGATTTGGATAAAATCTAAGCGATAGCGCATTTTACGCAATTTTTTTGTTGCATCGAGCGTTCTGTCTACCTAGAATGCGCAGCACTTGATGCCGGCTTAGCTCAGTAGGTAGAGCAACTGACTTGTAATCAGTAGGTCACCAGTTCGATTCCGGTAGCCGGCACCATCAAGTACACAATCAGGTGGGGTTCCCGAGCGGCCAAAGGGAGCAGACTGTAAATCTGCCGTCACAGACTTCGAAGGTTCGAATCCTTCCCCCACCACCAAATTCAATCCTGGCGACAGGATATTCGATACGGTAGTTCGAGTTAACCGGATCGATGAAGGCGGGTCTGTAAATTTTTATTCCCCGACTTCAAAATCTACAGAAAAATTAGGTAGCCGAGTTCCAGGATGCGGGCATCGTATAATGGCTATTACCTCAGCCTTCCAAGCTGATGATGTGGGTTCGATTCCCACTGCCCGCTCCAAGATGTGCTGATATAGCTCAGTTGGTAGAGCGCACCCTTGGTAAGGGTGAGGTCGGCAGTTCGAATCTGCCTATCAGCACCACTTCCTTTTCCTCCTCCTGATTTTCTTTCTGTGAATAAATTCAGCAAGCTATTGCTTGGTTGATGTGGTGATACCACCGATTTATCCGTGTCTTAGAGGGACAATCGATGTCTAAAGAAAAATTTGAACGTACAAAACCGCACGTTAACGTCGGTACTATCGGCCACGTTGACCATGGTAAAACAACGCTGACCGCTGCAATCACTACCGTTTTGGCTAAAACCTACGGTGGT